>JAQSDT010000179.1 GCA_029946075.1 bacterium
TGGGTGGAGCGCAGCGATACCCATCAATGCCGGCGGCTGTGGCGATGGGTATCGCTGCGCTCCACCCCTCCTACGGGACTGCGCATCGCCCCGGAATGACGGCGGTAGGGCGGGCCACCCCCACCTTGACTCCCCCATCAATAGTTATAAAACATAACTATTCTAGAAGGGAACCAAAAGGCCCATGGGAAACGCCGTCTCCACCGCGTCAGCGGGTCAGCCCGACCTGCTGCAGATCGAGCAGAAGGGGGCGGTGCTGACCGTCGGCCTCAACCGGCCGGCCAAGCGCAATGCGCTGAACGACGGCATCATCCTCGCGATCCAGGATTGTTTCTCCAATCTGCCTGAGGAAGCCCGGGCCGTGGTCATTCACGGCATCGGCGATCATTTCTCGTCCGGCCTCGATCTTTCCGAACTGACCGAACAGGATGCCACCGAGGGCCTGCGCCACTCGCAGATGTGGCACCGGGTGTTCGACCGCATTCAATACAGCCGCGTACCCGTCATTGCCGCGCTGAAGGGCGCCGTCATCGGCGGCGGCCTCGAGCTTGCCTGCGCCGCCCATATCCGCGTCGCCGAACCCAGTGCCTATTTCGCGCTGCCCGAGGGCCAGCGCGGCATCTTCGTCGGCGGCGGCGGATCGGTGCGGCTGCCGCGGCTGATCGGCGTCGCTCGGATGACCGACATGATGCTGACGGGCCGGGTCTATTCGGCCACCGAGGGCTCCGCCTACGGTTTTACGCAATACCTCACCGAGGCCGGCGGCGCGCTGCCCAAGGCGCTGGAACTCGCCGAGCGCGTGGCCGCGAACGCGCCGCTGACCAATTTCGCCGTGCTGCAGGCGCTGCCGATGATCGCGGAGGCCAATCCGCAGACCGGCCTGCTGATGGAATCGCTGATGGCGACGGTGGCACAGAGCGACAAAGAGGCAAAACAGCGCATCCGCGCCTTCCTCGACCGGAAGACCGCCAAGGTGAAACCGACCTGACATGAACGCCAAGGCCAGCCCATCCGCCTCGACCGGGACCGGTGCGCGCGCCGGGGCCCACCCGCTGCGCCCGATTTCGTTCGGCACGCCCGCCATCACGGTCGATCGCCGCGACGACGGCACCATCTATCTGCGGCCGAAAGCCCGACTGCATGACTATCCGGTGCGGATCACCGACCGGCTGCACCACTGGGCCGAGACCGCGCCCGATCGAATCTTCATGGCGGAACGCAATGCCGCGCGCGGCTGGCGGCAGATCACCTATGGAGAACTGCTGACGTCGTCGCGCCACATCGCCTCCGCATTGCTGGCGCGCGGGCTCTCGGCCGAGAAGCCGGTGGTCATTCTGTCGGGCAACTCGATCGACCACGCACTGGTCGCGTTCGGCGCGCTCTATGCCGGCATTCCCTTCTGCCCGGTATCGCCGGCCTATTCGCTGATCTCGCGCGACTACGGCAAGCTTTCCTATCTGATGAAGCTGCTGACGCCGGGCCTGGTGTTTGCCGACGACGCCGCCAAATTCGCCGATGCGCTCACCGCCAACGTGTCGCCCGGCACCGAGATCGCGTCCTCGCACGGCGCTGTCGCGGGGCGCGAGGTAACGAGCCTTGCCAGCCTGATGGCAACGCCGCTGCATCCGCGGCTCGACGCCGTGCACGACGCCATCGGCCCGGACACGATCGCAAAGTTCCTGCTCACATCAGGCTCGACCGGCAATCCCAAAGCCGTCATCAACACCCAGCGCATGATCTGCGCCAACCAGGTGATGCTGCGCGACACGCTGGCATTCCTGAAGGACGAGCCGCCGGTCATCGTCGATTGGCTGCCGTGGAATCACACCTTCGGCGGCAATCACAATATCGGGCTGACGCTCTACAATGGCGGCTCGATGTATCTCGACGAAGGCAAGCCGATGCCCGGCGGCATCGAGGAGACCGTGCGTAATCTCCGGGAGATTTCGCCGACGGTCTATTTCAACGTGCCCAAGGGCTATGAATCGCTGCTGCCCTATCTGCGCGACGATGCTTCCTTGCGCAAAAAATTCTTCGCGCGGCTGCATGCGATGTTCTTCTCCGGTGCGGCGTTGTCGACCTTCGTCTGGAACAGCCTCGACGAACTCTCCGTGCAGGAGACCGGCTATCGCGTGCCGATGCTGACCGGCCTCGGCGCCACCGAGACCGCGCCGTTCTTCATGTCGGTCAATCCGCACACCAGCCGGTCCGGCCATGTCGGGCTGCCGGTACTCGGCAACGACGCCAAGCTGGTGCCGAACAACGGCAAGCTCGAGGTCCGCGCCAAGGGTCCGAACGTCATGCCGGGTTACTGGCGCCAGCCGGAGATGACCGCAAAGTCGTTCGACGAGGAAGGCTTCTACAAGCTCGGCGACGCCCTGAAGCCTGCCGATCCCGACAATTTCGACGCCGGGTTCGATTTCGACGGCCGCATCGGCGAAGACTTCAAGCTCGCGTCCGGTACCTGGGTCAGCGTCGGTCCGCTGCGCGCCCGTTTCGTTGCGGCCTGCGCGCCGCTGGTGCGCGACGTCGTCATTGCCGGAATCAACCGCGACGAAATTTCGGCGCTGGTGGTGCTTGATCTCGACGGTTGCCGCCTGATCAATCCGACGCTGCCGCCGGACGATCTTGCCGCCGCGGCGTCCGATCCGCTGATCATCTCGGCGTTCAGCGAACGCTTCCAGAAATTGCTGGCGACCGCGACCGGCTCGTCGACGCGGGTCGTGCGCGCGATCCTGCTCGACACGCCGCTGTCGATCGATCGCGGCGAAGTCACCGACAAGGGTTCGATCAACCAGCGCGCGGTTCTGGAGAACCGCAGCGCGCTGATCGAGCAGATCTACTCGGCGGCGCCGCCACCGCAGATCATCACGCTGTAACCGAATTCGAACAAAAGATTGTCAGGGAGAAGACCATGCAGTTGAAGGATCAGGCAGCCATCGTCACCGGCGGCGCATCGGGATTGGGGGCGGCGACGGCGCGCCGTCTGGCGGCACAGGGTGCCAAGGTCGCGGTGTTCGATCTCAATGCCAGGCTGGCGGAAACGGTCGCTGCCGAAATCGGCGGCATCGCCGTGGTCTGCGACGTCTCCGATGCGGCCTCCGCGGAAGCCGGCATCGCCAAGGCAGCCGAAGCCCACGGTCCCGCCCGCGTGCTGGTGAATTGCGCCGGCATCGGCGTCGCCAAGCGCGTGATCGGCAAGGACGGCCCGATGGCGCTCGGCGATTTCGACCGGGTGATCAAGGTCAATCTGATCGGCTCCTTCAACATGCTGCGGCTGGCCGCAGCCGGCATGTCGAAGCTGGAGCCGCTGTCGACCGGCGAGCGCGGTGTGGTGATCTCAACGGCGTCGGTCGCGGCCTATGAAGGCCAGATCGGTCAATCGGCATACTCGGCCTCCAAGGGTGGCATCGTCGCCATGACGCTGCCGATCGCGCGTGAACTGTCGCAGTTCGGCATCCGCGTGCTGACGATCGCGCCGGGCCTGTTCCTGACGCCGCTGCTGGCTGGCCTGCCGCAGGAAGCGCAGGATTCGCTCTCGGCTTCGATCCCGTTCCCGCGCCGGCTCGGTCAGGCCGATGAATTCGCCTCGCTGGCGCTGCACATGATCGACAATCCTTACCTGAACGGTGAAGTGGTGCGTCTCGATGCCGCGCTTCGTATGGCGCCCAGATAGGGATACTTCCATCATGTTCGTGAACAAGCGCGACGTGCAAATCCAGTGGGGCGATTGCGACCCCGCCAACATCGTCTATTACCCGCGCTATTTCGCGATGTTCGACGATTCGACGTCGATCCTGTTCGAGGCGTCGGGCTATTCGAAGCAGGACCTGATCCACAAATACGGCCTCGTCGGCATTCCCATGGTGGATACGCGGGCGAAATTCCACATTCCTTCGACCCATGGCGACTGGATCCGGATCGAAAGCCGGATCGAGAGCTTCAAGCGTTCCAGCTTCGAGGTGGTCCACAACGTGTTCAAGGGCGAGGCGCTGGCAATCGAGGCATTCGAGACCCGCGTGCTGGTTGGCCGGCATCCGGACGATCCGGCCAAACTCAAATCGGCGCCGATGCCGCAGGAGATCATCGAACGATTCATGCGGGGCTGACGTTTGTAAGCTGACTTGGCTCCCCGCATGACCTAAAGAAGGGGCTGAATGGCAGGCTGTTTTTGCTTAAAACTGAAAAAAGATAATCCAAGGGAGGAATGAATGAAGAAGGCCTATTTGTCCGCTGCGGCGCTTGCGATGGTCCTGGCACTGCCGGGTTCGGCGTTCGCCCAGACCAGCGAAATCACGGTCGGCATCACCGTCACCACGACCGGTCCTGCGGCGGCGCTCGGCATTCCCGAACGTAACGCGCTCGACTTCGTGCCGAAGGAAATCGGCGGCGTGCCGATCAAGGTGATCGTGCTCGACGACGGCGGCGATCCGACCACCGCCACCACCAACGCGCGGCGCTTCGTGACGGAGTCGAAGGCCGACATCATCATGGGCTCCTCGACGACACCGCCCACCGTCGCGGTTTCCACCGTCGCCAACGAAGCCGGCATTCCGCATTTCGGCCTCGCGCCGTTCCCGATCAACGATGCGCGCATCAAGTGGTCGGTGGCGATGCCGCAACCGATTCCGATCATGGGCAAGGTGCTGTACGAGCACATGAAGGCGCACGGCATCAAGAGCGTCGGCTATATCGGTTACTCCGATTCCTACGGCGACCTCTGGTTCAACGACTTCAAGGCGCAGGCCATCCCGATGGGAATGACACTTGCCACCGAAGAGCGCTTCGCGCGTCCGGATACGTCGGTCGCGGGCCAGGTGCTCAAGCTCGTCGCCGCCAATCCCGATGCCGTTCTGGTCGGCGCCTCCGGCACCGCCGCGGCGTTGCCGCAGACCACGCTGCGCGAACGCGGCTACAAGGGCCTGATCTACCAGACCCACGGCGCCGCCAGCATGGACTTCATCCGCATTGCGGGTGCGGCGGCTGAAGGCGTGATCATGTCGTCGGGTCCGGTGATGTCGCCGGAAACGCAGGCCGACGGCGCGCTGACCAAGAAGCCGGGCCTGGCGCTCAACAGCGCCTATGAAGCCAAGTACGGCGCCAACAGCCGCAGCCAGTTCGCCGGTCACTCCTACGATGCGTTCGAAGTCCTCAAGCGCATCGTCCCGGTCGCCTTGAAGACGGCGAAACCCGGCACGCCGGAATTCCGCGAGGCGCTCCGTCTGGCACTGTTGTCCGAAAAGGACATCGCCGCCAGCCAGGGCGTCTACAACTTCACCGAAAAGGATCGCTACGGCCTCGACGACCGCTCGCGCATCATCCTGACCGTGAAAGACGGCAAGTACGTTCCGGCGAAGTGAGCTAAACTACGTAGGGTGGGCACGGCGCGTTGCGCCTTTGCCCGCCCTGCACGTCAAACGTCTACCCGCCTCCGGACGCGATCATCAACGACGGCATCGCGGCCGGCTTCGACAGCGCTTCCCCGACACAGCGCAGCATGGCACGGGCCTGCTCGGTGACGTAGTCGACCAGCCAGCGTTCGAAATCGTCCGGCGCCATCGCCCTGGCGACGAGGTAGCCCTGCACGACGTCGCAGCCGAGCTCCGACAACAGCTTCCATTGCCCCTTGGTCTCGACGCCCTCGGCGACCACGGCCATTCTCAGGCTCTGGCCGACGCGGACGACGGCGGTGGCGACCGCGAGCGCGCTGGGGTCGTGTTCGACATTGCGCATGAAACTGCGGTCAATCTTCAGTTCGCGGATCGGCAGCAGCGCCAGCCGGCTCAGGCTTGAATAACCGGTGCCGAAATCGTCCAGCGAGAGGCCGACGCCGAGCTTGCGAATGGCG
>JAQSDT010000180.1 GCA_029946075.1 bacterium
CCGAGCGTAATCAGCAGGGCGATGCGGATCAGCTGGTCGCGGATCGGCGTCAGCGCCTGCGCGGTCTCCTGTTCGAAGAATACGTGCCAGCCGAGCCGCTGCACCGGGCTCGATGCCGTCAGCACCGCATTGCCGCTGCCGTCGGTGCCGGAGGCCGGCGCGACGCCGCCCGGCGCGATGACGGCCGCGACCTGCGGCAGGGTGGAGAGATTCTTCGCAATCTCCGGCCCCTTCGTCGAACTCGCCAGCACCTGGCCGCGGCCGTCGACGACATAGGCGAAGCCGACCTTGCCGACCTGGGTATCGCCGAGGAAATCCGCGAGAAAGCGCAAATCGATTTCGGCGACGGTGACCTGCTGGTCCGAATGCGACAGTCCGATCGACATGAACGGCCGGCCGTCGCGGAAATAGGGCGGCGCAAAATTGGTGCCGCGGGCGGCGGTCTCGGTGAAGCGAAGGTCGCGGGAGAAATCGGCGTTGGTGCCGACATAGACCGTCTGGCGCGAGAGGCGAAGCTGTTCGCGGCCCTGCGCCGACAGCAGCGAGAGCTGGCTCACCGCCGGCACCTGGTTCAGCAATTGCGTGTAGTCAGCCCGGCGGTCCTCCAGCTTGGTGGAGGAAGCGCGGGTCACCCAGTTGATCTGCCGGTCGAGGTCGACGATCGATTGCTGGATCCGCTTGGCGGTCGCCTCCGACTTTTCCGACATGCCGTCGGTCAGCGAGCTTCTGACGCCGGTATAGGTGATCCAGATTTCCATCGCGCCGTTGACGGCCAGCACGAACACGACGAGGCCGACCAGCGCGACGACGTATTTGGCGAACAGGCCTTCGCGTAGAAACCAGACCCTGTCCTTGACCTCGTTCATCCGGACCCTCGTGCGCGGCCGCAATTGCGCGCGCATCGGCTGCTTGCGGACGGCCTCGTTGCCGGGCCCCGCGGATGGGTCTGTCTAGCACGAAATGGCCGCCCCTGCCGCGCGTCCGCCGGCATGGTTAGCCCCGATTTAGGCATGGATTCTGGCTATTCGTCATGGCCGGGACAAGCCCGGCCATGACGGTCTCCGTGACCCGAGGAAAATTCAGCGGTTGAACAGCTGCCGCAGCACGTCGTTCATCGGCTGGCTCTCCTGCTGCGCCGTGACGTCGTTCGGCACCGACGGTGCCGCCGGCTCGGCGGGAGTGGCCTGCGTCGGGGCCGGCGTCTGGGGTTGGGCCGCCGATCCCTGGATCGGAATGCTGCGCTGGCTGCCCGGGCGCGGTGCGCCCTGCGCCGCTCCGCCCTGCGGCGGGTTGCTCTGGCCGAGGCCGCTCAGGCCCTGCTGCAGCAGATTGCCGATGGTCTCGCCGAGCTGGCCGCCGAGCGGATTGGCGCCCTGGGTTGCAGTGCCCGGCGTTCCGGCCGCGCCCGTCCCCGTGCTGGCGCCTTGATTATTGATCAGGCCCCCGATCGCAGCCCCAAGGCCTCCAGAGCCAAGCCCTCCAGACCCAAGTCCCGCGCCGTTCGCGCCGAACAGGCCCTTGCCCATCTCCTTCAGTTTGCCAAAGGCGGCCTCGGGATTGTCGAGGATGCCCTGCATCTCCGGATAGATCCGCGGCTCGTTCCATGGCCCCTCGATCATCACGGGAATGCCGAGCCCGACCGGCTCGGAGGCACGGCCCTGGCCCTCAGTGGTCATCACCAGTTTCGGCTCGACGCGGAATCCGATCTGCTTGGTGCCGAGATCGATGGTGCCGGTGCCCGTCATCTTCACCAGCGGGCCGACCAGCGTGAGATCGGTGGTCTGCGCCTGGCCCTTGTCGATCTTGAACGAGGCCGACAATTGCGACAGGTCCGTCGCCTTCTCCTGGCTCTCCTGCCAGCCCGACAGCGTACTCGCCGTCAGCGAGCGGATCATCTGCGCGACGTTGAGGCCCTTGATGGCGCCGTCCTGGAACACGACGAAGGCGGTGCCGGCCATGCCCGTCATCAGCGCGCGCTGGCTGGTGCCGGAGGTGCGCACGGCGATCCTGGTCTGCATCCTGCCGTCGATCTTGTCGAAATCGGCAAGGCTGCGCAGCAGCGGCAGCGCGCGCACGCCCGCAAGGTCCGCACGCATCGCGTAGGTCGGGTTCACGGTGGAGGCGTCGATGGTCACGTCGCCGGTGACGGTGCCTTCATAGGCGCCGAGGTTGGAAACCTGCGCCTTCAGCACGCCGTTCGAAATCGTCGAGTCGATCGCCGCGGTTGAAAAGCGCGCGTCGCCGATCGCGAGTTCGGCTGCGGAAATCCGCGCCTGCACATCCAAATAGTTGAGGCCGCCGACGTCGATCGTCGCGTTGCTCCAGGGCTGCGCGGCCGAACCCGCCGCGTTTTTTTGGGTTGCAAAGGCGAGCCGCTGGAAATCGAGGTCGAGCTTCACCAGCGGCTTGCTGCCGGCATCGACCGAGGCCCAGCCGTTGAACGCCGCGTCGCCGAGCGTGCCGGTGACGCCGTTGATCATCACCACATTGCCGTTGAGCCGCACTTCGGCCCTGGCCTGCAACGGTGCCGGCAGCAGGCCGCCGGTGTCGAGCTTGATTTCAGCCGGAATGTTCTGCCGCTCCAGCGGCGGCGCGGGCGGGCTCGCCTTGATATCGAACCTGATCGGATAGCCGCCGCTGCGCGCATTGCCCGACAGCGTGATCTTGCGGTCGGCGTCGAAGGTGATGTCGGCGTTGACGGTCTCGATCCTGTTCTCGACGCGGTCGCGCAAGTTCGAGAGCACGATGGTGCCGCCGGTGACGCTGACATGCTCGATCGGGAATGCATCTTCCGATTTGGCGGCGGCCTTCGCCGGCGCAGCGTCCCTCGACCGTTCGCGCTGCAGCGGCAGGTTCAGCACCGGACGCACGATGACGAGTTCGGTGACCCTGGGTTTGCCGGCCCACAGGCTGGCGAGCGTGATTTCGGCCTGGATGCTGCTGGCGGTGAGGCGGTTGTTGATGTCGCGCTCCTTCGGATCCTGCAGCGTCACGTCGTTCAGCGTGACGTGCAGCGACGGCCACAGCGCGATTTTGGCGCCGCCATTGATCGCCAGCCTGTAGCCGGTCTCGCGCTCGACGCGCTCCTGGATCTGCGTCGTCAGGAAGCCGGAAGGGATGCCGATCACCAGCAGCAAGGCGATGACGGCGATCACGGCGGCAATCGCTGCGCCGACGAATTTCAGAGCTCTCATTTCGACATTCCAGACCGGGCCACCGGCATTGATGTGTGCCCCGCCGCACGCGCGTTCAGCCGGGCAGGCGAGCTTATCCCGGAAACGGGATCGGCACTAAAGAAGCCAAAAATATTCCGACGGTGCTGTAAACTTATGTGACTTATGACACACTCACGAACAGGGGAATCTTGCTAACCGGCTCCGTGGGCGGGTCAGGGCCGATTTGAAGGTAGTAAAATGAGCAAACAGGCCGAATTTGCGATCATCTTGAAGATGAACCCCATGTTTGCGGATTTGGGCGCGGACGAATTGCAGCGCATTTCCGGGCTTTGCCACACCCAGCAACTCGGCGTCGGCGAAATGCTGTTCCAGAAGGGCGACGCCGGCGACGCCCTGTACGGCGTTCGCCGTGGCCAGATCCGGATCGAGACCGGAGCTGCCGACGGCAGCCGGCTGACACTCAATTTCATGGGCTCCGGCGATTTGTTCGGCGAGGTCGCCGTGCTCGACGGCCAAAGCCGCACCGCGGACGCCGCCGCCGGCGAACCGACGGAACTGTTCGTGCTGCGGCGCGAGGACTTCCTCGCCTTCCTCGAACGTGAACCGAAGGTCGCGATCAAGATCATTCAGCTGCTGTGCCAGCGTATCCGCTGGCAGAGCGAGCGGATGGAAGAGTCGGTGTTGCAGCCGCTGCCGGTTCGCCTCGCGCGCAGGCTTTGCGCGCTCGCTTCCGATTTCGGTTCCGAAGTGCACATCTCGCAGGAACAACTCGGCGTCTTCGTCGGCGCCGCCCGCGAAAGCGTCAACCGCCAGCTCCAGCTCTGGCGCAAGGACGGCATCCTCGACCTGCAGCGCGGACGCATTCTGCTGCAGAACATGACCAAGCTGACGGCGGTGGCCAGGAACGAGTGAGAGCTCGGCTCGCTCAGGCTTCTTCCGGAACGTAGTGCAGTGTAAGCAACTCCGTGGAAGGGCAGGGAACGAGGGCATAAGCTTGGCCCTGCTCGTCGCTGAATTCTACTAACGAAGTGCTGTCGTCGAGCAATTCGACCACCGTCCCGACCTGTCCACGTGCAAGCCGCTGCGCAGGAAGGTCGGAGAGCAGAGCGACCACGTCGAGCAGCGCTGGGCTCTGGCTATTGTTATCGTCCGTTGGAGTCATCATCATATCCAGCACGTGACGAACGCCGGTCGGCTTTCTCCGGCTCGTACAATCCAGATGGTTCTTACCATAACTTCCCGGTCATGTCGCCTGATCAGGGCATCCAGACGCCATTGTGTGCCCCATGTATCGGCCGCCATTTGAGTGGCCGTACCCGTTGCGCGCAGCTTCGAGCAAGGCGCCTCTTAGCCACGCGGCATCGACGCGCTGCAAACCAAGTACTTCGCGGAAAACTCGGGCCGTGTGACGTCCGCGAGGATGTGACGGATTCAGGCAATAGTCCTCGATTTTTCGAATATCGAGGGTTGCCTGGTCGAAGCTAGGCGGCCCGTTTGTCATGGCGCGTGCCCGGCATTTCCGACCAGACCAGTTACTTACTTCGCCGCCGGCGACATCGACGGCGGCAAGGCGGGCGGCGCCTTGGCTGGCGGCTCGTTGTGATGCTCCGGCGTGTGGCCGTGATCGCCGGGCTCGTTCTCGCCGCTGGAGACCAGCAGCTTCTTGCCGAAGCGCCAGCACAGGGCGCCGAGATCGTCCATCACCATGAACATGGCCGGCACGAACACCAGCGACAGGATGGTGGAGAAGATCAGGCCGCCGATCACGGCGAGCGCCATCGGGGAGCGGAATTCGCCGCCGGCGCCGAACGCCAGCGCTGACGGCATCATGCCTGCGGCCATCGCGATCGTGGTCATCACGATCGGGCGCGCGCGCTTCATGCCGGCGTCGATGATGGCTTCGTCACGCTTCTTGCCCTCGCGGATCGCCTCGACCGCGAACTCCACCAGCATGATGGCGTTCTTGGTGACGATGCCCATCAGCATCAGGATGCCGATCCATACCGGCGTCGTCAGCTGCTTGCCGGTGAGCAGCAGCGCGGCGATGGCGCCGCCGATCGAGAGCGGCAGCGAGAACAGGATGGTGATCGGCTGCAGGAAGGTGCCGAACAGCAGCACCAGCACCGCGTAGACCATCATCAGGCCGGCGGTGATCGCGGTCGCAAAGCCTTCCGACAATTCATTGAGGCTTTCGGCATCGCCCGACGGGCTCACCTTCACGCCCTTGGGCAGGCTCTTCATCACCGGCAGGTCGTAGATCTTCTTGGTGGCGTCGCCGAGCGCCGCGGTGCCGACGAGGTCGGCGGCAACGGTCGCCTGCCGTTCGCGGTCGTAGCGGTTGATGCTGGTCGGGCCCTGGTCGAGCTGGATGTCGGCGACGACCGACAGCGGCACGCCGCCGCGTTCGCCGCGTTGTCCCAGCGGCACGCGCAATTGCTGCAGCATCGAGAGGTCGCTGCGCGCGCTGTCCTCGAGCTGGACGCGGATCGGCACCTGGCGGTCGCCGGCGTCGAACTTCGCCAGGGCAGGCCCGACGTCGCCGATGGTGGCGACGCGGATGGTCTGCGACAGGCTTTCGGTCGAGACGCCGAGACGGGCGGCGAGTTCGGCGCGCGGCCGGATCCGCAATTCGGGACGGTCGAGCGAGGTTTCCGAGATCACGTT
>JAQSDT010000181.1 GCA_029946075.1 bacterium
AGGGCGTCGAGCTTGCCGTCGTCCATTACCTAAAACCTTAGCGTTCGATGGTCCCGATGCGCCGGATCTTCTTCTGCAGCAGCAGCACGCCGTACAGCAGCGCCTCCGCCGTCGGCGGGCAGCCGGGCACGTAGATGTCGATGGGCACGATGCGATCGCAGCCGCGCACGACCGAGTAGGAATAGTGATAGTAGCCGCCGCCATTGGCGCACGACCCCATCGAGATCACGTAGCGCGGCTCGGGCATCTGGTCGTAGACCTTGCGCAGCGCCGGCGCCATCTTGTTGGTCAGCGTGCCCGCCACGATCATGACGTCGGACTGCCGCGGCGACGCGCGCGGCGCAAAGCCGAAGCGCTCGACGTCGTAGCGCGGCATCGAGACCTGCATCATCTCGACCGCGCAACAGGCGAGACCGAACGTCATCCACATCAGCGAGCCGGTACGCGCCCAGGTCACGAGGTCGTCAGCGGCGGCGACGAAGAAGCCCTTGTCGGACAGCTCGTGATTGACCTCGAGGAAGAACGGGTCGTTGGCCCCGACCGGCTTGCCGGTCGAGGGATCCAGAATGCCCTTCGGCGCCTGCGCGATCGCGGGCGAAGAGCCAGTTGCTGCCGGGCTCAATCCCATTCCAGCGCTCCTTTCTTCCACTCATAAGCAAAACCGACCGTGAGGACGGCGAGGAACACCATCATCGACCAGAAGCCGGTGGCCCCGAGCTTGCCGAACGCGACCGCCCACGGGAACAGGAAGGCCACTTCGAGGTCGAAAATGATGAAGAGAATCGCCACCAGATAGAACCGCACGTCGAACTTCATGCGGGCGTCGTCAAAAGCGTTGAATCCGCATTCATAGGCGGAGAGCTTTTCCGGGTCCGGCTGCTGGAACGCCACGAGGAAAGGAGCAATCAGGAGCGCCAGACCAATCAGGCTCGCCACCCCGATAAACACGACAAGTGGTAGGTAATTCTGCAGGATGCCGGACATCGGCGGTGCCTTTTCCTGCGGTTTTTGACACCGCAGATTCGTTGATTGGAATTATTCTTGAGGCTTAGCGCAGCGCAACAGGGGGCGCAAGACAAGCTATCTCGAACCGGTTTGCCCGCGTTTCGGGCAGCGGGATAACCGAAAAGTGGCGCGCTCCACCCTCGCTCAACCAGCGGCGGACGAGCGAATTTTAGTTCAGGTCCTTCTCGGCCGCGAGCATCTCGGCCGCCGTCCCCGTCAGCCGGTCGATCTGGGCAAGCAGCACTTCCAGTTCCGCCGCGCCGAGCTGTTCCAGCAGGCGCCGGTTGCGCTCCTGCGCGCCGGCCACGATCGCATCATGGGCGGCGAGCCCTGCCTTGGTCAGACAGACCAGCGTCTCGCGATTGTCCCGCGGGTTGACCGCCTTGGCGACCAGCTTGCGCGACACGAGTTCGGCCAGCGCCCGGCTGATCTGTCCCTTGTCCATGCCGACGGCCTCGGCGAGCCGGATCACGCTCATCGGCGGCCGCCGTCCGAGCGAGGCGACGAGGCCGAATTCCACCGAGGACAGGCCCGCCAGCCGCTTGTAGCGCAGGATCGCGCCGCGCTTGAGCAAATTGGCCAGTACCATCAGCCGCGACGACATCATCGCCGTGATCGGCGCCAGTTCCCCTTCCGCAGCGGTCGGAGGCTCCTGGGTTTGCGTTCTGGGTTTCTGGCTCATGGCCCAACCTCTGCCAACAAAGCGGACGGGTGCCAAGGCAATTGACCGCGAGATCGCACAATCGTTGACATTGTCATCGATTCCATTTCTACTTTCTGGAACGGATCAAGACGACCGCGGCGCCAAAAGCCGTGGCGAGAGGAAACGGCATGAACGTCACGCAGCGGGATCGCGATCTCGGGACCGGCTACGCCATGAAGCCGCCCGCCACCCGAACCGAACTGACCTCGGTCGGCCGCGGCACGCCGATGGGCGAGCTGTTGCGGCGCTACTGGCACCCCGTCGGCCTCACAGGTGACGCCACTGATATCCCCAGAAAAGTGCGCGTGCTCGGCGAGGATCTGGTGCTGTTTCGCGACATGCACGGCCGGATCGGCCTGCTGCACGCCCGCTGCTGCCACCGCGGCACCACCCTCTATTACGGCAAGGTCGAGGAAGACGGCATTCGCTGCTGCTATCACGGCTGGAAATTCGACACCGAGGGCCATTGCCTCGAGCAGCCCTGCGAACCCGAGGGCGGCCTGTTCAAGGACAAGGTCCGCCAGCCCTGGTATCCCGTGCAGGAACGCTACGGACTGATCTTCGCCTATCTGGGACCGGCCGAGAAAAAGCCCGTGCTGCCGGCCTACGAGTGCCTGGAAAAAATGGACGACGGCGAGTTCGTCGAGGCCGACGATTCATCGATCGGCGGCGGCGGTCCCACCGTCATTCCCTGCAACTGGCTGCAGCATTTCGAGAACGTGGTCGATCCCTATCACGTGCCGGTGCTGCACGGATCGTTCTCCGGACCGCAATTCACCAACATGATGGCCTCGATACCGGAGGTGAAGTTCGAGATGTCACCGCGCGGCGTCACCGTGCGCTCGATCCGGCATCAGGACGACGGCAAGGTGTTTTACCGCGTCACCGAGGCCGCCCTCCCCACACTCCGCGTGGTGCCCAATCCGCGCGTCGCGCAATTTGCCCGCGTCGAGTCGATCGGCTGGACACTGCCGATCGACGACACGTCGTTCCGCATCTACGTCGCCGGTCGGGTCAAGAACTCTGGCGACATCGGTCGGATGCGCTCCAAATTCAACGGCAAGTTCTGGTGGGACATGACCGAACAGGAGCACCAGCAATTCCCCGGCGATTACGAGGCGCAGGTCGGCCAGGGCGCGGTGACCGTGCATTCGGAAGAGCATTTTGGCCAGAGCGACCGCGGCATCCTCATGATCCGGCGCATGCTGAGCGATCAGCTTGAAGCTGTCGCCGCCGGCCGCGATCCGATCGGCGTTTCCTTCGATCAGGGTTCGGCGCCGGTTGCGTTCGAAGCAGGCAATTTCATTCGCGAAGCCTAAGGCCGTCAATTTCGAGCAAAACGAATTCGGGGGAAACCATGGTCGATCTCGCGCCGCAAGCAACGGTTCTGACGGATGCCGCCGCCAAACCCTCGATCCGCCGCTACTACGTGCTGGCGCTATTGACCGCCGTCTATGCGCTCAACTTCCTCGACCGCACCATCTTCAACGTCCTGATCGAGCCGATCAAAAAGGAGTTTGCGCTCAGCGACACCACGATGGGCTTGCTGGCGGGCTTCGGCTTCGTGCTGTTCTATTCGCTGCTGGGCATCCCGATCGCGCGCATCGCCGATCGCATCAACCGCCGCAACATCGTCGCCGTGGCGCTGGCCTTCTGGAGCGCCATGACGGTGTTCTGCGGCATGGCCGGCAGCGTCGCCACGCTGGCGCTCGCACGCATCGGCGTCGGTGTCGGCGAATCCGCAGGAACTCCAGCTTCGCAGTCGATCATCGCCGATCTCTTCAGCAAGAACGAACGCCCGCGCGCGCTCGGCATCTTCGCCATCGGTACATATCTCGGCGTGTTCCTCGGCTATTTCATCGGCGGCTACGTCAACCAGTACTACGGCTGGCGAATGGCGTTTTACACCGCCGGCCTGCCCGGCATCGCGCTCGCCGCGGTCTTGTGGCTGACGATCTCGGAGCCGAAGCGCGGCGCGCAGGCGGAGACGTTCAAGCCGGAGCCGATCGGACCGACGCTCGGCTTCCTCGCCTCGCAGCAGACCTTCATCATTCTGCTCATCGGCTTTTGCCTGACGACCTACACCAACTACGCGACCTCGGTCTGGATCCCGCCGTTCCTGGCGCGGGTGCATCATTTGTCCAGCGCGGAGATCGGCACCTATGCCGGCACCTTCAAGGGCCTCTGCGGCATCGCCGGCACGCTGGCCGGTGGATTCGTGGTGGCGCAGATCAGCAAGCGCGACGATCGCTGGAAATTGTGGGCGCCCGCCATCACCTCCGGCCTCGCCGGACCGGTGTTCGCGCTGTGCATGCTCACGCCTGACTTCACGATGATGGTCGCGGCGCTGGCGGCGACTTCCTTCCTGGTCGGTTTTCAGCTCGGCCCGATCTTTGCGATCGCGCAAACCGTGGCGAAGCCGAGCATGCGGGCACTGGCCTCGGCATTCATGCTGCTGACCGCGACCTGTTTCGGACAGGGCGTCGGCCCTCTCGCGGTCGGCATGCTCAACGATGCGCTGAAGAACGACTTTGGCGCGCAGGCCGTGCGTTATTCGCTGTTGTCGGCCGCGGTCACCTCCACCCTCGGCGCCCTTCTCTTCATTTGGGCGGCCCGGACGATTCGGGGTGACATCCAGCGGGCGAGTTGATCGCAGCCCCGCATTTTCGCCTTTCGATTTGATTTTATTACCGTTTCTGCCCTGACGTCGCGCCGGCTGCACCGGCTGCGATTCCGGCGGTGTGGCCTGCATCACGGAAAACGCCCCAAAAACCCTCCGAATGAAACCATTTCGCGGAACTCGCGAAACCATCCTGAAACAGACGGGGCGTACGTCTCTTCCCAACAGAGGACGCAGAGTCGTCCGGGAGGCTCACATGAACCACTCCATCCACTCGGCAGATCGCAGCACCCACCTGAAGATCGTGGTCGTGGCGCTCGTGGCCGGCATCGCGGTCGCCGCGTTCGGCATCTCTGCCCGCACCACCGGTTCGGACTACAGCCAGACCGCGCAGGTCGTGAAGGCCGGTAAGGCCGTGATCGTCACCAGCTCGAACACCTCGACCGTTCGCTAAGGCAAGATCGATCTGACCGGAACAAAACGTCTTGGAATAAAAACGGCCGCCCCTGGGCGGCCTTTTTGTTTGCGCTGGATTCTGGGAACCTGGTGCAAACCATTGATGACATTGGAGCCAAAAATGGCGCGAGAGACGGGACTCGAACCCGCGGCCTCCGCCGTGACAGGGCGGCGCTCTAACCAACTGAGCTACTCCCGCGGATGCCGTAATCAGAACCTGATCCGCGCAGAACCGAGGGCATAAAGGCCTCCCCAGCCTTAGTCAAGGACGTTGCGAATCCCGCTGCCATCAGGGCGTTTCTGCGACGCCGATGCGAAAAGCGCCCTGTTTTCAGGCAAAACAGCGTAGTCAGATTTCGTCCGAATCATTTAAGGCCTGATACGTCTGGGTTTCTTGCCCACCAGTGCCATTCAGCCAACAAGGAGGGCCTCAAAATGGCGAAGAAAGCTGCGTCTCCAGCCACCATCACGCTCAAGCATCTGGCGGCGTCCCTCGCCGAGGAGCACGATCTGTCGAAAAAGGACGCTGAGGCGTTTCTGACCGACATGGTCGGCAAGATCACCAAGCACCTCAAGAAGGGCGAGCGCATCCGCATTGTCGGGCTCGGCATCCTCCAGGTCCGCAAGCGCGCCGCCCGCATGGGCCGCAATCCCGCCACCGGCGAAGCGATCCAGATCAAGGCCAGCAAGAAGGTCGCCTTCCGCGCCTCCAAGGAACTCAAGGAAGCCGTCTAGAACACGCCTTCCGACCCGAACAGAAGCGCCGCTCCGGCCCAGCCCGGAATGGCGCTTTTCTGTTATAGAACCCTTCCCTCCAGTTCACGTGGTCCTGATGCCCTCCCTGACCTTCACCCACGACGTCACCGAACGTTTCCTGCGCTACGTCGTGATCGACACCCAGTCCGATCCGGCGTCGGCGACCTGCCCGTCGACCGAGAAGCAGAAAGACCTCGGCCGTGTGCTGGCCGCGGAGCTGCTGGCGATGGGCCTTGCGGACGCGCATCTTGACGCGCACGGCTACGTCTACGCGACGATCCCGGCG
>JAQSDT010000182.1 GCA_029946075.1 bacterium
CAGGCGACGCGGCCCGATCGCGAGCCGCGCGTGGTCGACCATTCCAGCGCCTCGCGCTCCAGCTCGTGGTCGTCGACCTTGATTCCGAAATGGCCGCAATAGCCGCGCACCATCGCGAGGTATTCGTCCTGGCTGCAGCGATGGAATCCGAGCCAGAGACCGAAGCGATCCGACAGCGACACTTTCTCCTCGACGGCTTCGCCGGGATTGATCGCGGTCGAGCGTTCGTTCTCGATCATGTCGCGCGCCAGCAGGTGGCGGCGGTTGGACGTCGCGTAGAGGATGACGTTGTCGGGGCGCCCCTCGATGCCGCCTTCCAGCACCGCCTTCAGCGATTTGTAGGAGGCGTCGTTGCCGTCGAACGAGAGGTCGTCGCAGAACACGATGAAGCGGAACGAGGAGTTGCGTAGCTGGTCCATCAGGCCGGGCAGGCTCTCGATGTCCTCGCGGTGAATCTCGATCAGTTTCAAACGATCGGCCGGCTTGCGGTCGATGTTGATGTTGGCGTGGGCGGCCTTCACCAGCGACGATTTGCCCATGCCGCGCGCGCCCCAGAGCAGGGCGTTGTTGGCCGGCAGGCCATCGGCGAAGCGCTCGGTATTCTCGATCAGGATGTCGCGCATCCGGTCGATCCCCTTGAGCAGGCCGAGATCGACCCGGCTGACCCGCGGCACCGGGGACAGGCGTCCGTCCGGATGCCAGACAAAGGCGTCGGCAGACCCGAACGACTCGCGGCTGGCGGCTTTCGGGGAGGCCGCCGAAAGGTGGATGGCGATGGATTCGAGCGCCGCTGCGATCCGCTCGGCGGTGGCATCCCCGGATGCCTTCGCCGGACGTTTTGTCGCGGTTTTTGCGAGCCTTCGGGAGGCCGGCTTGGGGGTGGCGCGAGTCGTTGTTTTCTTGGCTTTTTTCGACATTTTCTCGGTTCCTGACGGCGCAGCCTTAACGGGCCTTGGAAGCTCCCGCAAGCGCCCTAAATGAGGGGCCCGGCCACGTTGCAATTGGGCCCGCCGCCGCTATAGTCCGCGCGAATTTGCCCGGACCGGCAACGTGCCCAAGCTGCTATGCCCCGGCATGGCCGGTTCTTTCCCTGTCTTATCGAGGATTGTTCGAATGCTGATTACCCCTGCGTACGCCCAGGCTGCAGCCGGTGGCGATGCCAACAGCATGTTGATGTCGCTGCTGCCGTTCGCGCTGATCTTCGTCATCATGTACTTCCTGATCCTGCGCCCGCAGCAGAAGAAGGTGAAGGATCATCAGGAACTGGTGAAGAACATCCGCCGTGGCGACACGGTGGTCACGTCCGGCGGCCTCGTCGGCAAGGTGACCAAGGTGGTGGACGACGACCAGATCGAGTTCGAAATTTCGGACGGCGTCCGAGTGCGCCAGATGCGCCAGATGATTTCGGGCGTCCGCGCCAAGGGCGAGCCCGCCAAGGAAAAGGCCGAGAAGACCGAGGCCAAGGACGAGACGTCCGCGAGCTGATTTGCGCGCCGCGTCTCGCGGCGTTTTTTCCTGGATCTGACGGATCAACTCGATGCTGTATTTCACGCGGTGGAAGGCGCTGGCGATCATCCTCACGGCGCTGATCGTCTGCCTGTTCGCGGTTCCCAACTTCTTTCCGCAGGAGCGGGTGAAGACCTGGCCGGTCTGGGCGCAGCGCCACATCGTGCTCGGCCTCGATCTGCAGGGCGGCTCCTATTTGCTGCTGGAAGTCGATTCCAACTACATCAAGAAGGCGAAGCTCGAGCAGGTTCGCGCTGACGTCCAGAAGATCCTGCGCGGGGATACCAAGGTCCGCTTTACCGGTCTGGCCGTCCGCAACGACACCGTCGAGGTGCGGATTACCAACGAGGCTGACGTCGCGACCGTGCTCCCGAAGCTCCGGGAACTGTCGCAGCCGCTCGGCGGGCTGCTCGGCTCCAGCGGCCAGCGCAGCCTTGAGGTCTCCGACGCCGGCGGCGGTCTGATCCGCATGACGGTGCCGCAGGCCGCGATTACGGACCGCATCCGGCAAACGATCGAGCAATCGATCCAGATCGTCCAGAAGCGCGTCGACGAGGTCGGCACCGTTGAGCCCGTGATCCAGCGACAGGGTGCGGACCGCATTCTGGTCCAGGTCCCGGGCTTGCAGGATCCGACTCGCCTGAAAGAACTGCTCGGCAAGACCGCCAAGATGGAATTCCGCATGGTCGATTCGACCGTGTCGCCGGATCAGGCGCAACAGGGCCGGGTGCCCGCCGATTCCGATCTGCTGATGAGCGAGGCGTCACCGAAGGTGCCGTACGTCATCAAGAAGCAGGTGCTGGTTTCCGGCGGTGAACTGACCGACGCGCAGCCCGGCTTCGACCAGCGCACCAACGAGCCGATCGTGAGCTTCAAGTTCAATACGACGGGTTCGCGCAAATTCGCGCAGGCGACGGCGGAGAATGTCGGCCAGCCCTTTGCGATCGTGCTCGACGACAAGGTGATCTCCGCGCCCGTGATCCGTGAGCCCATTACCGGCGGCTCCGGCCAGATTTCGGGCAGCTTCACGGTTCAATCGGCCAATGATCTGGCCGTTCTGTTGCGCGCAGGCGCGCTGCCGGCGCCGCTGACCGTAATCGAGGAGCGCACGGTCGGCCCGGGCCTCGGTCAGGACTCGATCGAGAAGGGCGAACTCGCCGCCTATGTCGGCTCGATCCTGGTCATCGTGTTCATGCTGATCACCTACCGGCTGTTCGGCGTGTTCGCCAACATCGCGGTCGCCATCAACGTCGCCATGATCTTCGGCCTGCTGTCGCTGCTGAACGCGACGCTGACGCTGCCCGGCATCGCCGGCATCGTGCTGACGGTCGGCATCGCCGTCGACTCCAACGTGCTGATCTATGAGCGCATCCGCGAGGAACTGCGCGGCGGCCGCAACGCGATCTCGGCGATCGACGCCGGTTTCCGCCGCGCGCTCGCCACCATCCTCGACTCCAACATCACCACCTTCATCGCCGCCGCGGTGCTGTTCTATATCGGCACCGGCCCGGTTCGCGGCTTTGCCGTCACGCTCGGCATCGGCATTCTCACCACGGTCTTCACGGCCTTCACCCTCACCAGCCTGATCGTCGCCGGCTGGGTGCGGTGGAAGCGGCCGAAGACCGTGCCGATCTGAGGACCTGTTCGTGACTCAATACGTTCTCATTGGCCTCGGCGTTCTGATCGCCGTCCTCACGGTGGTCGCGATCTTCGACCTGCTGCCGCCGCTGCGCATCGTTCCCGACGATACGCATTTCGATTTCACGCGCTTCCGTCGCATCAGCTTCCCGATCTCGGCGGCGCTGTCGATCCTGGCGATCGTTCTGTTCTTCACCCACGGGCTGAATTTCGGCATCGACTTCCGCGGCGGCACCTTGCTGGAAGTCCAGGCCAAGAGCGGCAGCGCCGACATTGCGCAGATGCGCGCGACGTTGAGCACGCTCGGGCTGGGCGAGGTCCAGTTGCAGCAGTTCGGCGGACCGAGCGACGTGCTGATCCGCGTTGCCGAACAGCCCGGCGGCGACAAGGCGCAGCAGGAAGCCGTGCAGAAAATCCGCGGCGCGCTCGGAACGTCCGTTGACTATCGCCGCGTCGAAGTGGTGGGCCCGCGTGTCTCCGGCGAACTGCTTGCCTTCGGCATGCTCGGCCTGATGCTCGCGATCTTTGCGATCCTGATCTATCTCTGGTTCCGGTTCGAGTGGCAGTTCGCGCTCGGCGCCATGATCGCCAACGTCCACGACATCGTGCTGACGATCGGTTTCATGTCGATCAGCCAGGTCGATTTCGACCTCACCAGTATCGCGGCGCTGCTGACCATTCTCGGTTACTCCCTGAACGACACCGTCGTCATCTACGACCGCATCCGGGAAATGCTGCGGCGCTACAAGAAGATGCCGATGCCGCAGTTGCTCAACGAGTCGATCAATTCGACGCTGTCGCGCTCGATCATCACCCACGTCACGGTGACGCTGGCGCTGCTGGCGCTGCTGCTGTTCGGCGGTCACGCCATCCACAGCTTCACGGCGGTCATGATGTTCGGCGTGGTGCTGGTCGGCACCTACACCTCGATCTTCATCGCGGCACCGATCCTGATCTATCTCGGCGTCGGTGAACATCGCGACGCGCCGGACAAGCCGGCGAAGAAGTAAACATGCCTGCATCCTCGGACGCTCTGCATCTTCCGAGGTCGGCGCCGATCGAAGCCTACGGCAAGGGCGGCTTCGCCTTCGCCGACATGTCGCATCGTGGCTCGCTGCTGTGCCTGCCGGATGCGATCTGGGCCTGGCCGGTGACGACGTCAGCCGGCATCGACGAATATTCGCTGGCGAAGATCTTCGCCGCCGCCAATTCCATCGACACGCTGATCGTGGGCACCGGCACCGAAGTCTGGATCCCGCCGCGCGGGCTGCGCGAGGCGTTGCGTGCGGTTCGCGTGGTGCTCGACCCGATGCAGACGGGACCTGCGATCCGCACCTACAACATCATGCTGGGCGAGCGCCGCCGCGTCGCGGCTGCGCTGATCGCGGTGCCATGAGCGCGGGCGGCACGTCGAAAGAATCGGCCGGCTTCTGCGCCGACCTGGTGCGCACGCACGACTTCGTCCGTTATGCCTCGACGCTGTTCGTGCCGGCGGTCGAACGCCGCGCGCTGCTGGCGATCTACGCCTTCAATGCCGAGATTTCGCGGGTGCGCGATCAGGTCAGCCAACCCTTGCCGGGCGAAATCCGGCTGCAATGGTGGACCGATGCGCTCGAAGGCGCCGGCCATGGCGAGGTCGAGGGCAACCCGGTCGCAGCCGAACTGATGCAGGCGGTGAGGGATTTTCGTCTTCCGGTCGAGCCGCTGTCGCGCCTGATCGATGAGCACCAGTTCGATCTCTACAACGACCCGATGCCGTCGATGGCGGCGCTGGAGGGCTACGTCACCGACACCGCTTCGGCGCTGTTTTCGCTGGCGGCACGGATCATGTCGCGGCCGTCCGAAGCGATCGAGCACCTCGCGCGCCATGCCGGCCTCGCGCAGGGTATCGCGCAGGTGATCGCAGCGTTACGGCACGATGCCGCGCGAAAACAATTATTCGTGCCGCTGCAGCTGCTGGAAAGCCACGGCAGCGGCATGGAGCAGGTGTTTTCCGGCAAGCAGACACCGGCGGCGCGGGCTGCGATCGATCAATTGATCGGCGAGGCGCAAAAGCATCTCGAAACCGGCTTTGATCTGCTCGCCGGCGTGCCGCCGCAGGTGCGGCCGGTATTCCTGCCGCTGGCGCTGATCCGCCGCGATCTGAAGCGCATGTCGCGCGCGGATGTCGATCCGTTCGCGCCGCAACCGCCGTCGCGACTACGCACGCTGTGGACGCTGTGGCGCGCGTCGCGGTCGAAGGAATTCGGCGGCTAGCGAGCTTACGCCGCCGCCGCGACGCGCAGATGATCGGCAATCCAGCGATCGAGATCGGCGAGCGCCCGGGCGCTGAGCGCCTGCTTGCGGGCGACCGTCTTCTCGTTGCCGCGCAGCCGTGAGCCGTCCGGCTTCTTGGTCGGTTGGGTCGCGAGCGGTGGGAACAGGCCGAAATTGATGTTCATCGGCTGGAACGAGCGCGTGCCGGCTTCGATGGTTTCGATGTGGCCGCCGGTGATATGGCCGAGCAGCGACCCCAGCGCCGTGGTCGGCGGAGGCGGCTCCAGCGACTGCGCCCGCGCATCGGCCGCAGCATAGAGCCCGGCGATCAGGCCGATGCTGGCGGATTCGACATAGCCCTCGCAGCCGGTGATCTGGCCGGCAAAACGCAGCCGCGGTTGCGCG
>JAQSDT010000183.1:0-3683 GCA_029946075.1 bacterium
ATTTGCCTGTTGAATTGAGGTATGTCCGGTGATGCGGGCCGGCCCAAAACGGACCGTTACGGCCCCAAATGAGCCGCCCCCGGACAAGCCGGGCCATCGCGGACAATTGGCGCGGCTTATATGCGAGCGACCTGTTTTCGTCAATGACAGGGGTTGTCGCATCAGCCGTTCTTCGAAACGTCGTAATTGGGGCGAATATATCTGATTTCGCGGGGTTTTTAGAGGCGAGAAGGCGGCCTGCCCGGGCGATCGGAACGTCAGGACATTAGCGATCGGTAATTTGACCCGTCCGTGGCCGAACCGCATCCTCGGAATCAGGCAAGAACCTCTCAAAAGGCCGTGCTGATCGCCATATCGGGCCAATGAGGGCCGCAGCGGCCGGTCCGGCGCCAGTTCCAGCGGTTGAAACAGAGTAATCAGGGGCAGATTTTTCGTGTCAGACACCGACGACCAGCCGATTTCTGCAGCGCCGCGCCCCCAGGCGCCGCGCCGGCTCGGCCTGTCCGGCAAATTGCTGTTGCTGACCATTCCGCTGGCCATGATCGCCGGCATGCTGATCTACATCCCTGCGATTGCCAATTTTCGCGTTAACCGGCTGAATGATCGCCTCGCCGCCGCCAATACCGCGGCACTGGTGCTGGACGCCGCCCCTTCCGGCATGGTTCCGGATTCGCTGTCGCGGCAGATCCTGAGCAGCATCGGTGCGCGCGCGGTCGCCATCAAGATGGGGCAGCAGCGTCGTCTGCTCGCCACCGCCGACCCGCCGGAGGCGATCGACCACGACATCGACATGCGCACCATGACGGTGTGGTCGGCGATCTTCGATGCCTTCGAGATGATGCTGGAGCGCGGCAACCAGTCGATCCGCGTGGTCGGGCCGGCGCCGGGCGGTGCGCAGTTCATCGAGGTCGTGATCGACGAAAAGCCGCTGCGGCAGGCGATGTATCGCTTTTCGCGCAACGTGCTGGCGGTGTCGCTGCTGATCGCGGGGCTGACATCGGCGCTGGTTTACCTCGCACTCCATTATCTGTTCGTGCGGCCGATGCGGCGGCTGACGGCCAATCTTGTCGCGTTCCACGAAAATCCGGAAAGCGCGGCCCGCATCATCGTGCCGAGCCGGCGCGGCGACGAGATCGGCGTGGCCGAACGCGAATTGTCCGACATGCAGCGCGACCTCGTCTCGATGCTGCATCAGAAGAGCCGGCTGGCCGCGCTCGGTCTTGCCGTATCGAAGATCAATCACGATTTACGCAATCTGCTCGCGTCGTCGCAATTGTTGTCGGACCAGCTTGCCAGCGTGCCGGACCCGCGCGTGCAGCGCTTTGCGCCAAAGCTGATGCGCTCGCTGGAGCGCGCGATCGATTTCTGCCAGTCGACGCTGTCCTACGGCCGGGCGCAGGAAGCCGCCCCCGACCGCCGCATGATCCTGGTCGAGCCTGTGGTGGCCGAGGTGCGCGAATCCGCAGGCCTCGCTGCCGACAAGTCGATCGCCTGGATCAGCGCGATCGAGCGCGGGCTTTCGATCGACGCCGATCCCGATCAGCTGTTTCGTGTGCTGCTCAACCTCGTGCGCAACGCCGCGCAGGCGCTGGAAAGCCGCCCCTCGGGCGATGCCGCGATCATGCAGATCCGCATCACCGGCCGCCGCGAAGGCTCGGTCGCCATCATCGAGGTGTCCGATACCGGGCCCGGCGTGCCGGCAAGGGCGCGCGAGCATCTGTTCGAGGCGTTCCAGAGCTCCGGCCGTCCCGGTGGCAGCGGGCTTGGCCTTGCGATCGCCGCCGAACTGGTCCGCGCCCATGGCGGCGACATCCACCTGGTCGAGGGCACCATCGGCGCCACCTTCCGCATCTCGATCCCCGACCGCCCGGTGGAACTGCAGAGCGTCCGCAACGAGCGGGCGCGGGCGTAGCTTCCGTCTTTCCCCGATGTGCAATTGTACATCTGAGGGTGCCTCGCTGGGGCGAACCCGGAATCCATTGTAATCCCGAAAGAATTTTGTCTTTGCGGCAGTCCCCGCCGTACCCAGACACGGAATTAACCGCCCGGGATTCGCACGCCAGATCCCGCGCACCGGACCTTGCAAAGCCGAGCCGGAGCAGGTAGCTAAAGCGCTCTTTCGCGGTCTTCCGAACCATTGTCGGACGCACCCGGGGCGTAAAGCCCGATGTGCAAGCGAAAAACGCGCCCGTAGCTCAGCTGGATAGAGCACTAGACTACGAATCTAGGGGTCAGGAGTTCGAATCTCTTCGGGCGCGCCATTCTCGTACAAGACTCACGAACATTCTGATCGGGCCTTGGCTGCAGCCATCAAGATGGCCTGTTCGCGAATCTCGACAGCATCGACCCGGATTCCAGCAACATCGCACTGTTGCGTTCCAGGTGATCCAAACCGCCCGCGCCGTCGTTTCCCCTGCGATGAGTTTCCGCCGAGGCGCTATGACCCGTGGTTCCCAAGCTATCAGGCGGTCCCTGGGATCGGCGACTGGAGTAAGATCTCGTCCGGCACAGTTGCGGCAGAACGACAACGAAAGGCCCAAGGCAAAAGTGGAGTGGGCTGATGTGATCGGGCGTATCGCGGCGCATGGCGACCGCGACGCCTTCAGGCTGCTGTTCGAGCATTTTGCCCCGCGCGTGAAGGGTCTGATGCTCAAGGCGGGGGCCAGCGGCGAAGAGGCCGAGGAGATCGCGCAGGACACCCTGCTGGCGGTGTGGCGGAAGGCTGCGCAATTCGATCCGGCCTCTGCTGGCGCGCCGGCCTGGATATTCACGATCGCCCGCAACCTCCGCATCGACGCGGTGCGGCGGTCGGCGCGCGCCGGCGTCGTCGTTCCGGATGCGGAGCTGGAATATGTCGCCGATCCCGCAGACTCGCAGGAGACGCAAATTTCCAGGCGTGACGAAACCGCGCGGATCGCCGCCGCCGTCGCTCTTCTGTCGACCGAGCAATCCGCGGCGATCCGGATGTCGTTTGTGGAAGACCGGCCGCATTCGGAGATCGCAGAAGCGCTGCGTATCCCGCTCGGCACCGTGAAATCGAGAATCAGACTGGCGATGAATCGTCTCAAGGACTTGCTGGAAGAACCGATATGACAATCGCGCATCATCCCCCGGAAGAACTCCTTGCGGCCTTTGCGGCAGGCAAGCTCGATGAAGGCGAACATCTGGTCGTTGCCGTCCACGCCTCGCAGTGCCCGGCGTGCCGACGTTTCGTGGCTGCGGTGGAGGCGATCGGCGGCGCTGCTGTCGAATCCGCCGAGCCGGTCGCGATGTCGAAGGGCGCGTTCGAGGCCGTGATGACGCAAATCGAACGGGCGCCGCCGAAATCGCAGCCGCCGCACGATACCCGCCGCGACGTCGAGGATGACGGGCTGCCCGAAATCCTGCGGCACTACCGCATCGGCCGTCGCCGGCGCATCGCACCGGGCGTCAGCCTGCGTCCGATCGAACTGCCCGGCAACGGAGTCTCGCGCGCGTTCCTGCTGAAATCGGGCCCCGGCACGCGCATGCTGGAACATACCCATACCGGAATCGAGCTGACTTGCGTGCTCAAGGGCAGCTTCAGCCATGTCGGCGGCAGGTTCGGCCCCGGCGATTTCGACTTCGGCGACGAAACGCTCGATCACCAGCCGCTGGTGGGAGAGGGCGAGCCCTGCGTGTGTCTGGTGGCAATGACCGGCGAT
>JAQSDT010000183.1:3693-5798 GCA_029946075.1 bacterium
TTCGTTCGCCTGTGAGGTGATCCAACGCCGGTTGGCCATCGTTTCCCTGCAAGCAATCGGCTTCGGGGACGGATCGATGGAAACGGCAAGAACATGTTCAGCGGCGACCGGCCGCAATCACCTCTCTGGTTTGATCCGAAGGGTTGCTTCGGGCGACGACCGGGCCTTCTCCGAACTTCACGCGCTTACGATTCGCAAGATGCGGAAGACTGCGCTGTCGGTAAATTCGGCATCGGCCGATATCGAGGATGTGCTTCAGGACGCCTATCTCAAGATCTGGCGGCATGCATCGCGGTTCGATCCGGAGCGGGCGTCGCCGATCAGCTGGATGACCACCATCGTTCGCAACACCGCGATCGACGCCGTGCGGCCGGTAAGAATTTCGACGACGGACCTCGAACACGCCGCTTCCATCGCGGACACGGCCGGTCAGGCCGACGACGATTTTGATTATGGGCGCGCGGGGCCGATCGCTGCCGAAATCATCGGCAGGCTGCCGGACGACCGTCGAACCTTGCTGTCGCTCGCCTACCTCGAGGGTGAGAGCCGATTGGCGCTGGCCGAGCGCTTCGATGTTCCCGTGAGCACGATCAAGACCTGGCTTCGTCGCACGCTGGAGAGCGTCAGGACCGATTGTCTGCTGGCTCAACCACGCGAGGCGCTTGTCACGGCATAGCCCACGGGGAGACCATCATGGACGGTGACAATATCCTGAAGTTTCCGCCGCCCAAAAAGGGCGTGAATTCGCGAACCGCCGACATAGCGATCCTGGCGGAGGATATATCGGTGCTGCTGCAGGGCGAATGCGGCAATCTGGATTTGGGCGAACTTCTGATGCTGCTCGAGGCGGCCAGCGGCAAGCTTTACGAGATGGGCGCGATGCTGGTCGAAGACAGCCGCGACGAGGAGCGCCTGAAGATACATTTTTCGTCGATTCGAATTCTGATTGCCGCAGCGCGCCGGCGGCTCGACGAAATCAGGCGGGTCGACATCGACTAGGATTACTCATTCGTTTCAAGACGTTACCAGCACGCGGTCCGCGAGCGAAGATGAAGATAGAAAATCGCCCGGGGCGGATCACTGCCGGGCGGACAGATCGGCCAACATCATCTCGAAGCCTTAGTTGCCGGTCGGCCACACCTGAGAAAAATACCGTGCCGAGGGCCGGACGGCCCTGCGTTGGGTCTGGCGCACCGATGGAACCCGTGGCTTTTTGGCGGCAGGTGCTGACTCCATTGGCAATATCATGGGCATGGCGCTGCACCTCGCAAACATGCGGGAAAAAAAGAACAATTTGGCAGGCGAAACAATGTCATTTTCCGGTGGCCGTGCGGCCTCAAGCACTGATATTTCTTCCATTTCCACCAATACATTGCTCCAAACCACGGCGCTGGTTCCAGCCATCGCATCGCGCCGTGTGTCGCGATGGTTCGCCTGGTCGCTGATCTGCGCCGGCAGCCTGTTCACGACCCAGGCGATGGCGATCGACGTCGCCAACGAGACCGACTGGACCAACGCTGTGGCCGCCGTTGCCTTGGCCGGTGCGGGTTCGACCGTCAGCATCAATGTCACTGCCGGATTCACCTTGACGGCTTCACTGTCGGTACTTCAGGCCAACAACGCCAACGTCACCGTCAACATCACCGGCAACAACCAGGCCATCAACGGCGCGTCATCATTCCAGGGCATCCAGGTCAGCGGCGCCAATGCGCCGACCGTCAATATATCAAGCCTGGCTGTCACGAACACCGCCGCGCTCGGCGGCAACGGTGCGGTCGGGCAGAACGGCTTCTACAGCGGCGGTCTTTCCTACGGTGCGGGCGGCGGCGGCGGCGGCGGTCTCGGTGCCGGCGGCGGCCTGTTCGTGGGAGCAGGCGCAAACGTGACGCTCGCGGCGGTGACGTTCACCGGCAACACCGCCACCGGCGGTACCGGCGGCAATGGTGGCGTCGCGCAGAATGGTGCGGCTGACCCGGTCAATGGCGGCAATGGCGGTGCCGGCGGCCTGCTCAACAATGCCGGCGGTTTCGGCGGCGGCGGCGCGGGCGGCTCTGGCGGCAAGACCGGGACGCAGGGCACTGCGGGCACGGCCGGCGCTACGCTCG
>JAQSDT010000184.1 GCA_029946075.1 bacterium
TTTCTTTTCCGGCGTCAGCTACGCCGTCGCCGGGCTGATCACGCTGGATTCGATTCTGTTCGCGTTCGTGGTCGGCCCGGTCTATGCCATCGGCGTCTGGTTTGGCGCTTCGCTGTTCGGCAAGGCCAGCGAGCAACTGTTCCGCGCGATCTGCTACGCGCTGATCGCCGCCGCCGTCATCATCGGATTGCCGGTGCTGGATGGTATTTTGCGCTGACGCGCGACGCGGCGAACCTTCGTAGGGTGGGCGCTAGCCCAGAATCAAATCGCAATACGCATAGCCATCGCGCTCGACGCGTTCGCCGGTCGTCACGTTCAGCCGGCGCGAAAACATCGGGCCCGCCACCACGCAGGTGTGAAACTCACCGTTCTCGCCGCAGGGATCGACGTCATCGGGCAGATCGGCGAGCAGGCCGGCATCGAATGCCCGTCCTGCGAACTCGGCCGACAGCTTCTTCATATCAACCGTCGCGATATGCGCTTCCAGCCCGCTTGCGATCATCGTCCGCGCGAGCTCCGGTGTCGGCCGGTCCCACAGCGGAAACACCGGCGTGATGCCGGTGCCGGCGAGTTTCTGTTCACGGTAGGCGCGAATGTCCCGCAGGAACAGATCGCCGAAGATCATGTGCGTCACGCCGTCGGCCACGGCTTGCGCCACCGCTTCGCCCATCCGCGCCTCGTAAACTTCGTTGGGACAGGGATAGGGAATCGGCACGATCCGCTGCGGCAGGCCCGCGGCTTCGCATTGCGCGGCGAGAATTTCCTGACGCACGCCGTGGATCGAGACCCGGCCGAAGGTTTCCGTCACGGTGGTCAGCGCACCGACGATTTCGAACTCGCCCGCGCGCAGCACTTCATACAGCGCGAATGCGGAATCCTTGCCGCTCGACCAGGAGATCAGTGCTTTCGGACACTTCATCCGTTGATCGGTGCGCGGCGGCGTTGCTGCCTCGCCGGCCGCGCCTCCGGTTCGGGATCCCTCAACGCACCGATGCGGCGCAACGCGGCTTCGGCGGCGCGCTCGCCGCTCTCCCAGGCGCCGTCGATCGTGCCCCACAGGGTTTCGTGAGTCGCTTCACCAGCGAGATAAAGGCAGCCGAACGGCTCGGTCAGAACCTTTCGCGATGGCTGTCCGCCGGGACCGGCGGCCGACATCGCACCGAGCGCAAACGGCGCTGCATTCCAGCGCGTCGCGCTCGACTTCTTCACGGCGGCGGCGACCTCGCTGCCGAACAACTTCGTCAGCCACTCCACCGCGAACGCGATCATGGCGGCTTCGCCCTGCGCCGAGAGATCGCGGCCGAACGAACCTGCGACGTCGATCGTGCACAGCGACGAGCCGCCCATGTTCGCATACATCAGCGCAGTCTTGTTCGAATTGCTCTGCTCGATGACGATGTCGTCGCGCGACAGCCCGAGCGGATTGCCCGGCATCTGCAGCGCGATGCGGTCGTAGCTGCCGAGCGTGAGTTTTGACGCCGCATCGAGCGTGCGCTTGGGAATGTCCGGCGTGAACTTGATATTGCCGGCGGCGAGCACATTGCTCGACACGGTGACGACAGCCGCACGCGCGGCGATCCTGCCGGCCGGCGTCTCGACGCTGACGTCGCGGTTGCTCCAGGAAACGCGGTTCGCCGGCGTCGACAGCGACAGCGGCACCTGCTCGCCGAGTTTCGCGATCAGCGTGCCCAGTCCCTGGCGGCAGGCGATCGCGGTGTTTCGATCCTGCGCGCGCGACTTGTCGCCGACCGAAAAATCCTTCAGATCCTTGCCTGAAAACCCCGCACCCAGCACGAATTCAGCGGTGCTCGCCCAGTCGCCGAGATCCTTCGGCAGCACCGACCCGCAGGAAACGTCGAAACGGCGCGCCGCCTCGTCGATGGCGCGGTTGGCCCGCACGAGGGCTGCCAGAAACTCCTCGGTCTCGCCGGCGCGGGCATTGCGGCGACCGATGCGGATTTTCTGGCCCGACGGCGCGCTGGTAATCTCGAGCCCGGCGGCACGCGCGAGCTTGATCATCGGGTTGGTCTCGGGATTGTGCATCCAGCGGGCGCCGCGATCGAACGGCACGTCGAAGGTGGTGGCATCGGTCTGGCATCGGCCGCCGATCCGGTTGGAAGCTTCGACCACGATCACCTTGCGGTTCGCCGCCATCACGCGCCGCGCCGCAGCAATGCCGGCCGCGCCGGCGCCGATCACGACAATATCCGCCTCGCGCGGCAGCGGCGCCGCACCGGCACGACTGCCGAAAAACCCCGGGGTCATCGCCAGGCCCGCGGACGCCGACAGAAACTTTCGGCGGGTGATTGTCATGTTATGGTTTCCGCGAACTTGAAGGAAAGAGAACACTCAGCGAACTCTGCCGCATCTCACGCCGTGCAGCAACACTCATGGTAAATCAATCATGATTGATCGGTCTCGCGCATGAACTAAATTGAAACGGCTTGCGACCATGCTAAGGAAACGAAAAAAGCGGGCGAAAAGCCGCTTCGGGGGAGAGTTTCCATGGGCGCAATGCTCGACACTGTCGGCAAGCTGATCGCGAGCTACCTGCAAAAGGAAGTTCCCGGCTATGAGCCGTTCACACCCAGCGATCCCGAACATCTGCGCGGCGTGATCCAGCCCGGCGACGTCCTGCTCGTCGAAGGCAACAACCGGATTTCCGGCATCATCAAATATCTCACGCAGTCGACCTGGTCGCATGGCGCGCTGTATGTCGGCCCGGTCGACGGCGCCTACGAGCCCGACGGCGAACAGCATGTGCTGATCGAAGCCAATATCGGCGAGGGCGTGACCTCGGCGCCGCTGTCGAAATACTATCCCTATCACACCCGCCTCTGCCGCCCGATCGGACTGTCCTACGAGGACCGCACCACGGTATGCCGCTACGCCATCAACCGGATCGGCTTCGGCTACGACACCAAGAACATCGTCGATCTGATGCGTTTTCTGATCCCGCTGCCGGTGCCGCAGCGCTGGCGCCGCCGCATGATCGCGTTCGGTTCCGGCGATCCGACCAAGATCATCTGCTCGGCGCTGATCGCGCAGGCGTTCGACGCCGTGCGTTATCCGATCCTGCCCAAGATCACCCGCGCCGCCTCACGCAAGGCCCGGCGCGAGATCCTGCACATCCGCGATTCCTCGCTCTACATGCCCCGCGACTTCGACATCTCGCCCTATTTCGAAATCGTCAAACCCACCATCGTGCACGGCTTCGACTACACGGCGCTGCACTGGGCCGACAAGCAGAAGCCGCTCCAGGAGGTAGCGGGCGAATTCGGTGTGTTTCCAGAGGTCAAGTCGCCGCCGCTTGTTCCTGAAGAGATTGACGAAGAAACGCCGCTTCCGGTTGCAGAAATGACCGGGCAGATGGCCGGCGTCCCGGTCGAAACCCGGATGGTCGAACGCGTCACCGTATCCGAGCACTTCCTCGCGGTCGAATATGTCGCGGTCCATTCCGTCGAACGCCGCGCCCGGCCGCGCGGCAAGGTGATCGAGCCCGCATAGGCCGCGGCACAACCTGGCCGCCGCGAGGCCTCACCCCTTCCATACTACCTTGACGTGCATTGCCGCTTGTCGCATGCTCCCTGCTTTCCAGTTTGGGGGGATCGTCACATGATGGCTGTCGTCTCGTCCGGTGCATTCTGGTTTGGCCTCGTCATTGGATACGTCACCTACCGAACATTGCAGCACAAGAAGGACGTCGGCATTTCCGACATCGCGTCCGTCATTGCCGCCATCGGCGGTGCTGCCATCGTCGCGCTGTTCCCGGTAGAAAGCAGCCGCTTCGACGCCTATGCCTTCGGGCTGGCGGTCGGCTTCTTCCTGTACCTCGCGCTCTCGATGTGGCTCGGCAAGGACGCCACGGCGACGTTCCTCGGCGACGACTGATCCGCCATGGCCACCGAGCCGCGGCGGGCGCTGTCCGGAGCGCTGCACGATCCGGTGCGGTGGATTCGCCTTGGCGCCACGCAGCTGACGCCCTGGCTGGCGCCGACCGGCGCTGCCGAAATACTTGCCGCAAAGGCTGGCGCGGACGGCGCTTCGGTGCCGCCCGAGGAAACATCGGCGCTCGCGATCGCGATGACCCATGCCGGAGGCGACCCCCTGCCGATGGTCGCCGATTTTTTGCACGACACCGTCGCAAATCTCGAACATGCGTTGAGCGGCGACTACGGCCAGTGGGAAGACTATTTGCTGCAGCGGCCCGGCGCCAAATCGGCGAAGGTGTTCAACTCGATCATGCCCCTCTATGCGAACTGGGGCAGCCACGCCAACGCCCGGCTGCGGGAGGCACCGGCCCCGCAAGATCCCGATTCGAGCCGGGCCAGCGCGGCGCTGTACGCCATGCGGCATTGGGAATTCCTGATGCTCGACAGCGGCAGCAATTCGATGAAGGCGCTCGCCGGGGAGGCCTTCGCTCCGGCGGTGAGATTGCTGGAGGCCGGCATGGCAATGGAAGCCGTAGCGCCGCTCGTCACCACGGCGCTCACGATGCCCAGCGATACCATTCGTGTCATCGCGCGCATGACGCTGCCTGCGCTCGGCTCGTACGCTTCCGCCACCCTGCTGTCGGCGCTGGGCGGAAAACCGGCCGTCGTGCCGGACGTAAGGGCTTTCAATTCGCAGGCGAGCAAATCGGGCGTGGTGTATCCCGACGACATGACAGCGGAGACGCTGGCTGCGTTCCTGGCCGGCGAGGCGCTCGAACGCTTCACCGATACGCCCACCGCGTTCGCTATCGTCAATTCGGCGATCACCTGGGCAGACGACCTGAAAGCGCGTGCCGCCCGGGTCACCGCGCGCATGGCCGCCGAGACCGCGCTGCCCCCGCTGGTGTGGAGCGCGTTGAACCTGCCGGTGGCGACGGAACGGCAGGCTGCGGCGGCCCTGCTCGATCGCATCGTGACCAGCGATCGGACACTGGGCATGCGACTGCATCACGTCGGAACAAAGGAGCTGGTGCCCAATCAGCTCGGCTGGCTGACCGACATGGTCACGGACGGATTGCAGTCGCGACCCTGGATGGCAGATTTGTCCGTCAGCGTTCCGATCCTGCGCGTTGCCCTCGAGGTGATGCCCGACATCGTCGGCGAAGCGGGATTCATGTACAGCGAACCGCCGACGGCGACGATGGCATCGAACTTCCAGCGATCGGTCTCCGGCATCCGCAACTGGTTCGACGGCCCGCTCGCCGCGGTCAAGCAGGCCCGGCACCCGGAGGTAACGCTACCGGGCGAATGCCCGCCGGATTCCGACGTCACGCTGTCGGTGCAGTTGCTGCTCGGGGCGACCGGCACGACCGCCTCGCCGATCGACGTTCCGTTCCCCGAAGGCAAGGAGCAAGTCGATATCTCGGTCATGATCCACGCGCCGGGCTTCTCGACCTCCGCCGACCACAAGACCATCCGCGTGCCACGCGACAAACCTTCCGACATCGCCACCTTCACGCTGCATTCCCGCGCGACCGGCGCGCAGACCGTCGACATCAAGTTCATGATGGGTACCGCAATTCTCGGCCAGTGCTGCGCCGTGACCGAGGTCAAGGGCGAGGCCCGTCACGACCTGAAAGCTGACGTCACGGAGATCGACCCGGTCGGCGACTTCACGCAGCTGCAGTCCTCGGCCCAGGCGGTGCTGCGCGTGAAGACGCTCGCCGACGGCGGCCTCGAATGGAGCATTCAGAAGCCCGGCGTTCCCTTGAAGCCGCTGGGGCGTTCGACCATCAGCGCGACCGCCGCGCAAGCCGAAGCGCTGGGCGCCACCCAACGTCCCCACATCAAGCAG
>JAQSDT010000185.1 GCA_029946075.1 bacterium
AATCAGAACCGGGCTCTGGATTCTTGTTTTGACGCGTTTTCTTCACGCGAACCGGGTTCCACTTCGCTCGAAAACGCTCCGGGATTGCCAGTCGACCGCATATCAAAAAGGCCCGGGTTCACACCCCGGGCCTTTTCCGTTACGTCGGATGCGTTCGCCGCGCCGACGGCTATTTGCCCGCGGCCTTGCGCAGTGCCTCGTTGATGCGGTCCTGCCAGCCGGGACCGCCTTCCTGAAAATACTCCAGCACGTCCTGATCGATCCGCAGCGACACCAGTTCCCTCACGCCGGGCAGCGCCACCTGCCTGGGCGGCGCCTCCACCACCTTGGTGGTGGTGCGCTTGAAGGCAGCTTCCGCTTCGCTGCGGGCGTCGTTGAGGGTTCTCGGCCGCCTCGGCTGGTCTGCCATCGCTCAGATTCCTTCGAAAAGTACCGTCGACAGGTACCGCTCGGAGAATGACGGGACAATGGCCAGAATGGTCTTGCCGGCGTTTTCCGGACGCTTGCCGATCGCCAGAGCCGCCGCGATCGCGGCACCGGAGGAGATGCCACCCGGGATGCCCTCGTTGCGCGCCAGCGCCCGCGCGGTCTCGATGGCGGTCGGCCCGTTGACCTTGACGATCTCGTCGATGACGGACCGATCCAGAACGTCAGGAACGAAGCCGGCGCCAATGCCCTGGATCTTGTGCGGCGTATGCTGCCCGCCCGACAGCACCGGGCTTTCCTCCGGCTCGACCGCAACGATCCGCAAGCCCGGCTTGCGCTGCTTGAGCACCTGCCCGACGCCGGTAATTGTGCCGCCGGTACCGACGCCGGCGACGAAGAAGTCGAGATTGCCGCCGGTATCGTTCCAGATTTCCTCCGCCGTGGTACGGCGGTGGACTTCGGGGTTGGCGAGGTTCTTGAACTGCTGCGGCATGACGGCGTTCGGCGTCGTCCGCACCAGTTCTTCGGCCGTGGCGATCGAACCCTTCATGCCCTGCGCGGCCGGCGTCAGGACGATCTCAGCACCGAGGAAGGCCAGCATCTTGCGCCGTTCGATCGACATCGATTCCGGCATCACCAGCTTGAGCCGGTAGCCGCGCGAGGCCGCGACGAACGCCAGCGCGATGCCGGTATTGCCCGAGGTCGGCTCGATCAGCACGGTATCGGCGTTGATCACGCCGGCCTTCTCCATGGCGATGATCATGGCGGCGCCGATGCGGTCTTTGACGCTCGCGGCCGGGTTCAGATATTCCAGCTTGGCCAGGATGGTTGCGTTGACGCCGTGCATTTGAGGCAATTTGCGCAGGCGCACGATCGGCGTATCGCCGATCGCGTCGACGATGGAGTCGAAGACCTTGCCCCGACCGGGACGGTGCACTGCACTCGCGGCTGATGACGCATCCATCGCTCAACTCCTTTGGCAATATTGTGCCCGAATTTTCGGGCGTTTCCCTACTTAGAAGCAGCGCGCTGCCGGGCGCAAGCGTGTTCCGGATTCACAAATTCGCTGCAATGCAAAATCGAATACCGTGAAACCAACGCATTTGTGTTGCGACATCGTCAAAGACTTCAGGCTATACTTTCGTCGTGAGTTGAGCTCCGGTTCAGATCGCAAAGGAGGTCCACGATGCCAGCGCTTGCTGAAGTCCAGTCGACCGTAGCGTCCCGACCCGACCCGCGTGGCTGTGATTTGCCGACATGCCCTGTGTGTGCCGACTCGATGGTTGCCGCAGAAGCTTCAGCCTATCTGTATGACAACGTCATCAGCTATCTCTGGACCTGCGACACCTGCGGTTATGGCTTTGTGACCAAGCATTCGGTCAAGCGGTTCGCCTGTAACTGAGTGTCCTCACCTCGGTGGAATATCACCGCGCGCCCAGTCGGCGCGCGTTTGTTTTTGGAACGTCTCGAATGTTCCATCCGATATCGCCGCGCGCATGCCCTGCATCAGGTGCTGGTAATAGGCGATGTTGATTTCCGACAGCAGCATCGCGCCCAGCGTTTCACCCGCACGCACCAGGTGATGCAGATAGGCACGTGAATAATCCCGCGCCGCCGGCCAATCGCTTGCTTCATCCAGCGGCCGCGGATCGTCGGCATGACGCGCGTTGCGCAGATTAATCTGGCCGAAGCGCGTGAACGCCATGCCGTGGCGTCCATTTCGCGTCGGCATCACGCAATCGAACATGTCGATGCCGCGCGCCACGGCCTCCAGCAGATCCTGGGGCGTACCGACGCCCATCAGATAGCGCGGCCGATCCGCAGGAAGAAGCGGCGCGGTCTCATCGATCATTGCCAGCATCACGGCCTGCGGCTCACCGACCGCAAGGCCGCCGATCGCATAACCATGGAAGCCGATCTCGACCAGTCCGCGCGCGCTGGCATGACGCAGGTCCGGGATGTCACCGCCCTGCACGATGCCGAACAGCATGTAGCCGTCGGGCGCCGTCTCGAAAGCGCGCTTGCTGCGTTCGGCCCAGCGCAGCGACAACAGCATCGCACGCTCGATGTCCTTGCGCGTCGCCGGCAGCCGCACACATTCATCCATCTGCATCGCGATGTCGGAGCCGAGCAGCCGCTGCACCTCGATCGATCGTTCGGGCGAAAGTTCGACCTTGGCGCCGTCGATATGCGAGCGGAAAGTTACGGCGCGTTCGGTCACCTTGCGCAGATCCGACAGCGACATCACCTGGAAGCCGCCGGAGTCGGTCAGGACAGGTCCCTTCCAGCCGGTGAAGTTCTGCAGGCCGCCGAGCGCTGCGATCCGCTCGGCGCCCGGCCGCAGCATCAGATGATAGGTGTTGCCGAGCACGATATCGGCGCCGGCGTCGCGCACCTCGCGCCAGTGCATGCCCTTCATGGCGCCGGCGGTGCCGACCGGCATGAAGGCGGGCGTGCGCACCACACCGTGCGGCGTGGTCAGGCGGCCGGTGCGGGCTTTGCCGTCGGACGACAGCAATTCGAAATGGTTGGGGAGGCTCATGGGGTAGCTTATGGCGTGACAAAGGGCCCCTGTTCAACCTTATCCGGGGCCGTTTTTTGGCCAAAACCCGTTGACGGCGGCCGAACTCTGCCGCATAAGTCCGCGCCATGAACGCGACCACCAAACGCACCGCGAAAACCAAAGCACCCTTGGGGGGCTCGGGAGCCGTGCGCGCGTAGTCGAACGATCGCATCATCTGAACCGAAGCCCCGCCTGAAAAGGACCGGGGCTTTTTTATTGCCTGCAGCATCACACCCGAACAAGAGGACAGACCCGTGAGCCACGAACCCGTTGTAGCCATCGTCGGAGTAACCGGCGCCGTCGGCGCCGAATTCATCGCCACCATGGACAAGCGCAATTTCCACGTCGGCAAGCTGAAGGCGCTGGCCAGTGCCCGCTCGGCGGGCCGCAGCATCGACTTCCGCGGCCAGAAGGTCTTGATCGAGGAACTGACCCCGCATTCCTTCCACGGCGTCGACATCGCGCTGTTCTCGGCCGGCAGCGGCATCTCGAAGAAGTACGCGCCGATCGCGGTGAAGTCCGGCGCCGTCGTGGTCGACAATTCGTCGGCGTTCCGGATGGATCCCGACGTGCCGCTGGTGATCCCGGAGATCAATGCCAATCGCATCCGCGACCACAAGGGCATCATCGCCAATCCGAACTGTTCGGCGATCACGGCGCTGGTGCCGCTGGCGCCGATCCATCGCCAGAACCGCATCAGGCGCGTGATCCTGTCGACCTACCAGGCCGCCAGCGGCGCCGGTGCTGCAGCGATGGAAGAACTGGTGGAATCCACCCGCGCCCATCTCGACGGCCGTCCCTTCACGCCGAAGGTGATTCCGCTGCCCTACGCCTTCAACGTCTTCAGCCACAACACGGCGATCGATCCGGAGACCGGCTACAATGACGAAGAGACCAAGGTGATCAACGAGTCCCGCAAGATCCTCGAAGACGACGACATTGCGATCGGCGTCACCTGCGTGCGCGTGCCGGTGCTGCGCGCGCATTGCGAGGCCATCACCTTCGAATGCGAGAAGCCGATCACCGAGGACGAGGTGCGTGCGATCCTGTCGAAGGCGCCGGGCGTGCGGATCGTCGACGACCGCGCGAAGAACTACTTCCCGATGCCGATCGACGCTTCGGGCCAGGACGACGTGCTGGTCGGCCGTATCCGCAGGGATCTCAGCGATTCCAGCGGCCACTCGATCTCGATGTTCGTCTCCGCGGACCAGCTGTTGAAGGGCGCCGCGCTGAACGCCGTGCAGATTGCGGAGCTCTTGCCGCAGCGCGCGATGGCGTGAGGCGAATGACGGTCTCGCAGGGTGGGCGAAGCGCAGCGTGCCCCCCCTGCGGCACCGCCTTGCTGGCAGTAGTCTTACGCTCTAGGCGAGACCGGCAGAATCGCGGCCTGATGATCTCGGCGCTCGCTTGCGAAAGCTGCGCTTCCTCCCTGAAACTTCAACCCGCCCTCAGGGCGGGTTTCTTTTCGGGACGATGCTCAGGCCGTCCTGACGACGACATTTCCGATCGTCCCCTGCTCCACGGCTTCGTGGGCGGCGGCCGTTTCAGCCAGCGGAAATGTCGGCCCGACGCGAGCCGTGATCTTGCCTTGCTCCAGCGCCTGGTTGATGCCCGCCGCTGCGCGGTCGCGCTCGAGGGCGTCGAGCTGGTAGACCAGGAAGAAGTTCAGCAGCACCGAATTCGAGAGGCAGAAGAATGCCGGAATCGTGGCCTCGGCTCCGGTGCCGTAAATGACGACGCTTCCCTTTGGCCGCAGCACGGCCGGAATCAGTTTCGCGTTGGCGGTGAGGTCCATTTCCAGAATGGCATCGACGCCGCGCCTGCCGGTGATCTCGGCAACGCGGCCGCCGACATCTTCGCGCCGATAGTCGATGCAATGGTCGGCGCCAGCCTCGCGGGCGACCGCGGCCTTGTCCGGCGAGGAGATTGTCGTGACGACCGTCGCTCCCCGCGCCTTCGCGAACTGGATCGCAAACTGGCTGACCGACCCGGCCCCGCCTGAAACCAGCACGACCGTCTTGTCGTCCGCGCGTGCCAGCTCGACAGCGTGAAATGCAGTCATGGCCGGAATGCCCAGGGTGGCTCCCTGTTCGAAGCCGATCTTGTCCGGGAGACGAACCGCCTGGACCGCCGGCAAGACGATGAATTCCGCGGCCGTGCCGAACGGGCGTTGCCACTGTCCGTTCCAGATCCACACCCGCTCGCCGAGGCGCGACGTCGGGATACCTGCTCCGACCGCCTCGATCACGCCGGCGCCGTCGCTGTGCGGGATCACGCGCGGAAACGCCAGCTTCCGCAATCCCCGGCTCTTCACGTCGGACGGGTTGACGCCGGACGCGTGCAGCCGAATGCGCACCTCGCCGACGCCCGGATCGGGCGTTTCGATCTCTTCGACACGCAGCACCGCGCGGGCTGGACCGTTGGCTTCATAGAAGGCGGCACGCATGGAGTTTCCCCGGTGATCTTGCGACGCGAGGCGGCCTGATCCCGGCAGATCGACGGCGATGCGACCGCACATCCATCGCTTGCCGGGCGCCTGCCAATATCGTGTGGCCAATTCTACCGGACGTCAATCGGGTCGCCGGCGGCCATCGGGCAGTTCAGTCCCGCTTGCGAAACAGCAGGCAGGCATCGCCGTACGAGTAGAACCGGTAGCCGGCCCCGATGGCGTGCGCGTAGGCCTGCTTCATCGTGTCGAGGCCGCAGAACGCCGACACCAGCATGAACAGCGTCGAGCGCGGCAGGTGGAAGTTGGTCAGGAGGATATCGACCGCCCGGAAGCGATAGCCGGGGGTGA
>JAQSDT010000186.1 GCA_029946075.1 bacterium
GTAGCGCTTCATCACCGTGCCGCTCGGAACCACCACGACGAAAGCGCCCCCCAACGTCGCGGTACCGCCGACCAAGGTGAGGTCGCTGTTGGCGCCGGAAATTTCGACCATGTAGGTCGAGGCCGCCGAGAATGTCAGGCTGCCGGCGACATTGAGCGTGCCGATCGAGTTTCCCGGCGCCAGCGTACCGCCAACGATGGCGACATTGTCGATCGTGCCGGTACCGCCGAGCGTGCCGCCGGGGGCGACGGTCACGAGGCCGTTGATGATGCCGTTCACCGACAGTGTGCCGCCGAGCACGTTCCAGTCCTGCGCGCCGGCGCCGGTCACGGACCAGCTCGAACTGTCGACCTTGTTGAAGGTGGCAAAGCCATCATATTGCTGGCCGGCGCCGATCAGGCTGAGATTGAACGTGTCCTTGCCGGTGCCGCCGAGCTGAAGGATGTCGGTGCCGGTGCCGATCACGAGCCCGTTTATAACGCTGCCGGGACCGAGCGTCAGGGTGTTGCCGGAGCCGCAGCCACAAAATTCGATCGCGGCAAATCCGGACGCGGCATTGATGGTGCCCGAATTGAAGACGGTGCCGCTACCGCTACCGAGGGTGCTGACGAGGATCCCGATCCCGTTGCCGCCGGTGCCGACATTGATGGTTCCAGTGTTGACGATGGTGTTGCTGCCGAACAGGCTGGTGACGTCGATGCCGGTCGCGATTCCATTTCCGACCGTGATGGTGCCCTTGTTGGTAATGGTGTTGGAATCACCGGTCACCACGATGCCGGAGCCATCGTCACCGAGAAGGATGCGGCCATTGTTGGTGACGGTGCTGGACGAGCCGCTGTAAAGGATGCCGATGGTTCCGGCGCCACCATTGACGGTGCCGCCGTGAACGACCGTCGCGCGATCGCCCTGCACCGCAATGCCGCCGCCGCCGTCCGCGAGGTTCATGGTGCCGTTGCTGGTAACCATCGCGTCGTCGCCGAACACGGCGATGCCGATGCCAGCCAAGCCTACATTCACCGTGCCGGCGTTGTTGACGATCGTGCGGTCACCTTGCACGAAGATGCCGGCGCCGCTCTGTCCGACGGTGATGGTCGCGCCCGCAAGGTTGCTGACGGTGTTGTCGTCATTGATCGCGAAGATGGCGCCCGTGGGCACGACCGTGTCGCCCATGGTGATCGAGCCGGCATTCGTCACCGTGCTGTTGCCGGCAACGAAGATTCCAATGCCGTTGTCGACGATGTTGATGACGCCGGACGCGGTGTTGGTAATCGTGTTGTTCACGCCGCCGAAGATGGCCGTGCCGCCCGACCCTGAGGTCAGCGTGCCGGAATTGGTTACGATATTGTTGTCAAAGATCGAGATCGCGACGCCGTTGGCGCCGGCCGTGATCGACCCGCTGCTGGTGATGGTGTTGTTGTTGAGCGCGATGATGCCGGCGCCGAAATCGCCGACGTTCATGGTTCCGCTGTTGACGATTGTATTCATATTTCCGGCGTTGATGCCGATCAGGCCGGCGGCGGGCAGCAGGAAACCTGCGTTGGTGACGCTATTGGAATCGTTGACCCCGATCGACGCCGTGCCGTTGTCGTTGACGGTGGCGCCGGGAACCACGTTGACGGTGAGGTTATTGACGCCGGCGCCGGCCTCAAAACCGCCCGCCACGACGCCGCTGCAGGTGACGGTCTGGCCGCTCACAGCCGGATCGGGCACGCATGGCGCCGCGCGCGCCGGTGCGATCGAAAGGAACAGGCAGGCCGCCAGCACAACGAAGGCGGCCGGCACCACGGCCGCCTTCCGGCGCAGCCGGTCTCGTTTGGTAGATGAAAGACGCAACGCCCGAACCCCGATTCCCCGGCGCTCTGCGGCGCCATCAGGCGTTCAGGCTAGCATGGGTTCCACCGTAGATTTACGGTCCACGGCGCGAATCCATTGATTTGTAACGATAAACGGGGCGTTTTCCGGCCCGACTGTGGCCCCTGCGCCACGATTTTGGGCAGCCTTTTCTCACTCCGCGCACGGTAGCGCGGAGGAGGAAATCAGGCGTTCGGGGACGTCTCGCCGGCGACAGCCAGAAGCTGCGACCGCCGCACCCGCTCGCGGTGAGCGGTATAGAGCCCGGAGGCGACGATGAAGGCGGCGCCGACGACGGTGTAGACGTCAGGGACTTCGCCAAAGATCACGAAGCCGAGGAAGCCGACCCACAGCAGTTGCGTATAGGAAAACGGCGCCAGCACCGACGCATCGGCGTAGCGGAACGCCAGCACGACGATCCATTGTCCGGCGGTCGAGGCGATGCCGATGAAGATGCCGAAGGCGATGTCGTGCCAGGTCGGCGTCACCCAGACCGAGGGCACCAGCGCCGTGAGCATCACGAGGCCGACAATCGACGAATAGGTCATCACCGTGATGGCGCGCTCGGTGCCGCTCATCATCCGCGTGATGATCAGCGTGCAGGCCCAGGCCAGCGCCGACACCAGCGGAAAGAACGCCGCGGGGTGAAACGCGCCGGTGCCGGGACGCAGGATGATGAGGACACCGATCAGGCCGACGCCGGTGGCGATCCAGCGGCGCAGACCGACATTCTCGCCGAGGAAGACGATCGACAATGCCGTGACCAGCAGCGGCGCGACGAAGCCGGTGGCGGAGGCCTCCGCGATGGGAAGGAACCGCAGGCCGGAGATAAAGAACAGCGACGAGCCGAGGATGGCGAGACCGCGCACCAGATGCAGGCCGAGCCGGTCGGTCCGCAGCGCGAACAGCGGCGAGCCCGGCATCATCGCCGGCGTCATGATGATCGCGAACACCAGGAAGCGGATCCACGCGATCTCGATCGAGGGCAGTGTCGCCGAGAGATATTTCGCCGTGACGTCGGACGCGCCGAGGAAGATGGTCGAGGCCAGCACCAGCGCAATGCCCTTGAACGGGCGATCGGCGCGCGCGGGCGCCTTGCGGGCGGCAGACTTCTTTTCGGGCAAGGGTATGGGAGCGCTGTCCAGCCTTGCGGCTGCGGCGGGGGGCGGTGTCACGGCAATCTCGAAGGCGGTAATGATAGATTCGGGCGAAGCTCTAAAAAACACCAATTGCGGTTGAGCGACTAGGCCTGAAAACAGGATGCGGATATGCGCTGAGGGCGCGATTGCAACATTTTGTTAAGAAGCGTGTTCCCTGCGCAAGCGCGTCGACGATGCGATGGATCACGTGCACTTCCTTCAACCTCGCCCCGCTTGCGGGGAGAGGTCGAAATTTGCGCGAAGCCCGAATTTCGGGTGAGGGGGTACAGGCCTATCAGACGAACTTCATTCGCGGTGAGAGCCCCTCACCCCGACCCTCTCCCCGCAAGCGCGGGGCGAGGGGGAAGGCCAGTCCTACAGCATCGGCAGGCTGCGCGGCTTCGGCCCGCGCGGAAACGCCGCATCGAGCGCGGCGATGTCGGCCTCGCTGAGTTTCAGATCACCGGCGGCGGCGTTGTCGGCGGCGTGCGCGGAGCTCGATGCCTTCGGGATCGCGAGCACCGACGGCGCGCGCGTGAGAAACGCGAGCGCGACCTGACGCGTGGTCGCCTTGTGTGCGTCTGCAACCTGCTGCAGCACCCCGCCACCTTTGTCTCGCGGTGACGGAAAATCATTGTGGCCGAATGGCGAGTAAGCGACGACGGCGACGCCGTTCTTCTCGCACCACGGGATCACGGCGTGTTCGATCGCACGCTCCTGCAGATGATAGAGCACCTGGTTGCAGGCAATCCGGCCCTTGCCGGCGACCGCAAGCATTTCGCCGAGATCGTCGGTATCGAAATTGCTGACGCCCCAAGAACGTATCTTGCCGGCGGTGATGAGGCGTTCGAAGGCCTCTACCGTCTCCCCGAACGGAATGGAACCGCGCCAGTGCAACAGATAGCAATCGAGATATTCGGTGTTGAGCCGCTTCAGCGACCGTTCGCACGCCGTGATGGTGCCGCGGAGCGAGGCGTTGCCCGGCAGGACCTTGGAGACGAGGAATAGCTTTTCGCGCGCCATACCGGCGATCGCATCCGCAATAACGGGTTCGGCGTCGCCATACATCTCGGCAGTGTCGATATGCGTCATCCCGGCCTCGACACCACACTGCAGCGCCGCGATGGCCGCCTTGCGGTCGCCGCGATCGAGATACCAGGTGCCCTGCCCGACGACTGATGTCGCGGGATTGCCGGTGCCGAAGGTTCTGGTTCGCAAGGTCGCCTCGTCGAGTAGCCGTTGCGCCGGACCATAAACGAATGGCGAGACCATGTCGCGATGAAACGCGGCAAGACACTCTCGTTGAAACGCCAGAAATGACCATTGCCGCCTCTTCCGGAAAGAGACAATCTATCGCCGGATCATTGCAATCGAAGGTTACTGTGAAAACTTCTATCCCGGCGCTCCTTCCGTGCGACGAGGGACACCAGTTTGTTTTGTATGGCGACTCCTGCTCAGGCGTTCCGGGCGCCTTGCACGAGAGGACGTTCGCCTCGGTCAATGCAGTCGTTCAACGCCTGAGCCCACAACCTGAATTTATCCTGTTTCCCGGCGATGAAATCATCGGGCTGACACCGGGTGCAGACGCGTTGCGGGCGCAGTGGCGACATTGGTTCGATACGGAAATGGCGTGGCTCGACAGATCGGTCACGCCGATGTGGCACACGACCGGCAATCACACGACCTACGATGCGATGAGCGAGGCGATGTTTCGCGAAATTCTCGGCCTGCCCGACAACGGACCGCCGGGGCAATCCGGCCTCTCCTACTTCGTGCGGCGCGGCAACCTTCTGATGGTGTTCGCCCACACGCTCTGGAGCGGCCTAGGGGGTGAGGGTCACGTCGAACTCGACTGGCTCGAAGCAACGCTGAGAGCGCATGGCGATGCACGGCACAAGCTCGTGCTTGGTCATCATCCCGTGTTTCCCATCAACGGCTTTAGCGGCGCGTATCAGCGCGAGATCGGCCACGAATACGCCGGCCCATTCTGGGACATCCTCGTGAACGAAAACGTGCTTGCCTACCTGTGCAGCCACATTCTTGCGTTCGACGTTCAGGCGCACCGCGGCGTTCTGCAGGTTTGCACCGCCGGCGCGGGAACGGCTCACAGGATGCCGGAAGGCGTCGAGTATCTGCACTGCGTCCAGGCGGCGCTCGACGAGCACGGCCTGCGCTATCAGGTGCTCGATACCGACGGCGTCGCAAGGGAGAGGTTGCAATGGCCGCTGCCTGCTCTCGATTCCAGCCGGTGGAAGGATTTGCCGTCAGGAGAAACAGCTGCGCTGTTCAGCGGAACGCTGCAGAGCGGCCAGAGAGTCGAACTCAGAGTGACCGGACTAAGCGCCGCAACCGATGTTGCCGCGGAGCAAACGATCTTCACGGCGTTCGCACAGGGAGCGATGGCTTCCATCTGGCTCGGACTTCGCGGCCCCCGTCAAACCCTGACTGCAATCGTCAGTCGCGATCCCGGGCGCAGTCCTTCCTATTGGCTGGGCCCTGATCTGCCCGCAGGCGCTCTCTTCGAACTCGATATCGCGATCTGTCCGGACATGGGGCCTGGTGGCCTCCTGTACCGCCATCACGGGACTTCCCGCTGGTCGTCGTTCAACTCTGCGGCGTCACGCGGAGTGGAGCAGCTCTCCTGGCCCCGGCATTGGGCCGTCGGTCATGGACAATGCGGTCCCGACGACCGCCCCTTTAGAGGGACGGAGCTGAATTTCCGGATCGTGTCGAACGCGATTTGACGGACGCCGGTTGGCCGTGCGCAGCGCCGGGCGA
>JAQSDT010000187.1:0-840 GCA_029946075.1 bacterium
GCGCGCCGGGCCGGTCGCCGTACAGCTCGCCCCTGCACTGCTCGAAGTGAACTCGATCTTCGGGACGCTCGGTGCCGACCGGCGAATGCGGGACGCCGTCACGCGCGCGCTGGCGCTGCTGTTCAAGGTCGGCGCGCGTCAGGCCGTGCAGGAATTCCGAAGCGCGTAACGCCGATCAGCGCGGCACCACCGCCGTCGCCTCGATCTCGACGCGCGCGGCTTTCTCGACCAGGCGCACCACCTGGACCAGCGCCATCGCCGGATAATGCGCGCCGAATATCTCGCGATAAATGCGGCCGAGCTCTTTCAGGCTGGCCAGATATTCCTCGATGTCGACGACATACCAGGTGAGGCGCACGAGGTGCTCCGGCTTCGCGCCGCCTGCAGCGAGGATCTCGGCAATATTGCCCAGCGTCTGGCGCACCTGCGCGATGAAGCCATCCGCGAGCTGGCCCTGCGTGTCCCACCCGATCACACCGCCGGTCACGACGAGGCGGCCGTCGGCGGCCATGCCGTTGGCGTATCCCTTCGGCATCGGCCAGCCGCTCGGCTGCAGCACCTGCAGGCCGGATGGCGGGGTGTCGGACTTGGGATGAGGCACCACGGTCAGCGTGGGGCCTTTGGGGGCGGTCACCGGCGAATCTCCCTTGTTCACTTCAACGCGTTCATTCGGCCGCAACGCTCGGCGACGTGCTGTTGCCTGAGGCCATTTGCCTCAGCGCAAAACGCCTGAGCTTGCCGGTCTCGGTCTTCGGCAATTGCGATACATACTCGATCGCGCGCGGATATTTGTAAGGCGCGATTTCCTTCTTGACGTGATCCTGCAACGCCTGCGTCAGC
>JAQSDT010000187.1:850-5749 GCA_029946075.1 bacterium
TTCGGCGCCGCCGGCGAGCACCACGTAGGCCTTGACGATCAGGCCGCGGGCCTCGTCGGGCGCGCCGACCACGCCGCATTCCGCCACCGCCGGATGCGACAGCAGCGCGGCTTCGACTTCGGGGCCGGCGATGTTGTAACCGGACGAGACGATCATGTCGTCCGAGCGGGCGACAAAGGACAGCCGGCCGCTGGCGTCGCTGATGAAGGAATCGCCCGTCAGGTTCCAACCGTCGCGCACGTAACTCAACTGTCTGTCGTCAGCGAGATAGCGGCACCCCGTCGGACCGCGCACCGCGAGCTTGCCGATCGTGCCATGCGGCAATTCGTTCATGTCGTCGTCGACGATCTTCGCTTCATAGCCGGCAACCGGATAGCCCGTCGTGCCGGCTACCGCCGCACCGACGCGGTTGGTGATGAAAATATGCAGCAGCTCGGTCGAGCCGATGCCGTCCAGAATGGTCTTGCCGGTCTTGCGGGTCCAGTTCTCGAACACCGGCGCCGGCAAGGTTTCGCCGGCCGAGACCGCCAGCCGCAGCGACGACAGGTCGGCGCCCTTGTCCATTGCCGCCATCATCGCCCGATAGGCCGTCGGTGAAGTGAAGCAGATCGTCGCCTTGTAGGTCTCGATAATCTTGACCATCTCGCTCGGCGCGGCGTTCTCCAGCAGCGTCGCCGTCGCGCCGAACCGCAGCGGGAAGATCGCGAGCCCCCCGAGGCCGAAGGTGAAGGCGAGCGGCGGCGAGCCCACGAACACGTCGTCCTCGGTGACCCCCAACACTTCCCGTGCATAGCCGTCGGCGACGATCATGAGATCGCGATGGAAATGCATCGTCGCCTTGGGCTCGCCCGTGGTACCCGACGTGAACCCCAGCAAGGCGACATCGTCGCGGCCGGTCTTCACCGCGTCGAACCGCACCGGCTTGTTCAGCGCGACACGGTCGAGTTCGGCGTCGTGGTTCGACGTGCCGTCGAAATTCACGACCTGCTTGAGAAATTTGCTGGTCTTGGCGCAGGCGACCAGTTCGTCGGCGATGCGGCTGTCGGTCAACGCCAGCGCGATCTCCGCCTTGTCGACGATCTTGGTCAGTTCGCCGGCACGCAGCATCGGCATGGTATTGACGACGACGGCGCCGGCCTTGGTGGCTGCCAGCCAGGCCGCGACGAGTGCTGGATTGTTGCCTGAACGGATCAGCACGCGATGGCCGGGCTTGACACCGTAATTCTCCACCAGCGCATGCGCGAGGCGGTTGGACCAGTCGGCCAGTTCCTTGTAGGTGCGCTGGCGGCCATTGCCGATCAGCGCGATGCGATCGCCCCAGCCTTTTTCAACAATCCGGTCGGTCAGTTCGACCGCGGCGTTGAGATATTCGGGATATTGAAATTCGGGCCGGTCGAGCCGCAATTCCGGCCATTGCCCAGGCGGCGGCAGGTTGCGCCGCGAAAAATCATCGACATGGCCGGAGGGGCCGAGGGATAGGCTTCTACCTGACATTTTGCGTCGTCCCTTTCCTTCGTCACGAAGGCCTGAGATTCAAGCGGACACCCGGCAGCGTTAGCTCCAGGAAACATTTTAGGCTTAAAGTAATTTTGCGCAAGGGCGGAATCGCGATGTGCCCCGCAGATTGACCCGGCTGCGGGGTTCGGAAGCGCGTGCCGACCCTACGCCGTTGCCCGGTAATCCGGAGCCAAGGCGAGGAAACGGCCATAGGCCGCGGCATCGGGTGGCGTAAATTTCTCCACCAGCGGGTTGGACCGGCGACCGCTCACGCCGATATCCGCCAGCAATTCGTCGAAATGCTTGAAGTGATAGGGCGCGACGCAAAGCCCGCCATAGACGCCGGCCGCCGGCCGCTCGACCCGCTTGAAATGCAGCATCATCTCGATGTTGTCCCGCATTTCTTTTTCCGTGGGTTGGCGCGCCAACTGGCCGTCGGCGTAACGCACCAGCCAGCTTGCAGCAAGATCGGCGCACAATACGGTACAGAAGCTGGAGTTGAAGCCGACGAATCCCAGTTCGGGCAGATCCGGGTTGGCGATCAAGCGATAAAGCCGGTACTGCCCATCGGGATCGACGAGCTTGTTGCGGTACGCCTGCGGCAGGAACGGAACGCCCAGTTTGTAGCCGATCGCAAGGACGGCCACATCGGCCCGGACGCGCTGCCCGCCCGTCATGACGATCGCGTTGCCGTCATACCGCTCGAAGCTGCCGCGAATGGCTTTGATGCGGCCGTCTGCCACCATGGGGAAGAAATCAGGCGTGGCAATCGGTATCGAACAATTGACGCCATCCTCGATCCGGCCCTCCGGCACCATGTCGCATTTGCCGAGCTTGAGCTGAACCTTCAACAGACTTTCCAGTCCGCGCCAATTGGCCCAGATGAACGGTTTTGCGATCGCATGCGCTAACCGCGACATCGCGCCGATGCCCCAGCTCCGGAACATCTCCTCTTGCGCCCGGACATAGAGGATGCGTTTGAAATTCACCAAGCCACCGATGAAATACGGAATCCGCCACACGGGCTCGCGGTAAACCAGCGTCACTTCGGCGGCACCGGAGTTGACCGCATTGACCGCAATGTCGGTCGCTGATTTCGAGCCACCGAGCACGGCGACCTTGCGTCCCTTGGCAAGCGCCGCATCGCTATATTGGGATGAATGCAGGATGCATCCGCCCTGCGCCGTAAAGCTCTCTTCGCCCGCGAGGCTGAGCGTCTGCGGCTCGTTGAATTGCCCCGTACACACCGCGACGAAATCGAAGTCTGCGTGGCTGGTGCTGCCGTCTGCTCCCTTAAGATCGAGCCGCCAGCCCGGCCTGGAATCGGGGCGGCGATCCATCTGCAACACAGTGGTGTTGAACCGGATCGCGCGCAGCAGGTCATGGTCCGCTGCGTATTCGGTGAGATAGGCATGAACTTGAGGGCCTTTCGGCCATTCCGGGTAGGAGTCCGGCATGGCCTTGTCGGTGTAGCGATAGAGATCCTTCGGGCTTTGCGTTTGCACGTCGGGGTACGACCGCGACGGCGCCCAGACGCCGCCGAGATCGCCGCTGCGTTCGACGATGGTGACTTCATGTCCACGCGCTGCAAACGCCTTTGCGGCCGCAAGCCCGGACACACCGGCACCGACGATACAAACCTGCTTGCGATTGATCATGGCAACGCCTCCCGCACGGATGAAGTCAGGGATTACTCATTGGCTTCGGGTGGCAGGAAATCCACCTCGTGCAGCGCGGAGATCCGCACCACTTCCGCAGGGTCCGTCAGATTGTGGAGCTGGTTGAACAGCGCTTCGAGCTTTTGCATCGGCGATACCCAGAACAGCGCACGCGCCGGCTTGTCCGACTTGTTGAAGTAGCCGTGCGGAATACCGCGCGGCAAGCGAACCAGATCGCCGACCTTGGCCTGTACCCAGACGCCGTCGAGTTTGAGATCCAGAACTCCCTCCTGCACCAGGATGAACTCATCCTGCGTCGGGTGAATGTGCACCGGCACGAACTGGCCAGGCTCGCTGTTGGTCTCGAATGCGAAGGTGGAATCGGTCACGGCTTTTGGGAAATAGACCTGACCTAGAATATTCCAGGTCTTGCCGCCGTAGCCCGTGCCGTTGCCCGTAATGCCTTTTTCGAGCGTTGCCATGTTCGCCATCTCCCGTGTCGCGGTTGCTATGGTTGCGGTGTTCAGAATGTGCGCGCAGGCTCTGACGCAGCGGGATGGCCGTCTAGCCGGAAAACGAATCGGCCATGCCCGGCATGAAATATTTTTCGGATTGCTGCGGCGCGAAATGATCTGGGACCGCATGGATCATCGTGTCGCCCGGGGCTGCCTGCCGATCAGGCAGCACGCCACAACAAATCGCCTTTCCAATCAGGGCACCCGCCGATATTATAGGCTTCAAATAATGCATGGGGCGATGCCGTGGTGGCAGGTTGCAGCCTTTCCAAGCATGAACCGGCCATCCGGTTGGCGGCGTTCAACCGTGTTTCGACCGATAGCGTCGACGATGCCGCCGACGCGATCGGGCGAATATTCTGCCCGCATGAACTGACGCCCACCCGGGCCTCGGCAGCGCAATTCTTTGCGTTGCATAATTGCGCAGCGTTTGGAAAACTTTCGATCAATTACGTCGCCTATGGTGGATCGGTATCGATCGATCCCGGCTGTCTCGAGCGCTTCTTCCTGTTGCAGATTCCGGTGCGCGGATCGGCCCGGATCCAGACCGCGTCACGCGATGTCGTCACCGCTCCCGGCACCAATGCCTCGCTGCTCTCACCTACCATTCCGACGCGAATGATCTGGGAGGGCGATTGCGCCCAGATCATCCTGCTGGTCGAACGTCGGCTGCTGGAGCAGCGGGCCGCTGCGCTGTCGGGACGGGCGATCGGCGCGGTCGAATTCGACCCCATGGTCGATCTCTCCTGCAGCGGCGCGCTTCAGTCACAGGTTCTGGCTTTTGTGGACATTGCCGAGCGTCTCGGCCAGCAACAAGCGCTATCGCCGATGGCCGCTGCCAACTTGCGCGAGACTCTGTTGAGTAGCCTGCTTCACGGGCTGCGCCACAGCGCGCGCGATGCCATCGACCGCTTTGGCGGTCAGAGCGAGGCGCTGCCGGTGGCGGTGCGGCGGGCGCACGAATTCCTGGAAGCCCACGCCCATGAACCGATCGATCTGGCGCAACTCGCCGACACGGCAGACACGGGAATCCGCGCGCTGCAGCTCGGTTTCAGACGGCATTTCGGCACGTCGATCTCGCAAATGCTGCTCGACATCCGCCTTGCGCGCCTCAATCGTAGACTGGCCGCCGCGGCGCCCGACGAGCGCATTACCGATATCGCGTTCGATCTCGGGTTCACCCACCTCAGCCGAATGGCAAGTGCCTACCGGGCCAAGTTCGGTGAAGC
>JAQSDT010000188.1 GCA_029946075.1 bacterium
GCGTTGTTGAATTGCAGGATGCCGTTATTGGTGATGATGGAGGTGCCGGCGCTGGCGGAGTTGTTGAAGGTCAGTGCGCCGGTCGCCGCGTTGCCGATGGTTGCAGCACTCGCGGTGGCGCTGTCGAAAAAGTCTATCGTCGCATTGTTGGTGATGCCGGCGCTGCCGGCGGAGCTGCTATCGAAGAACTGCGTGACGGCGCTGTTCACGATGGTGGCGGTGCCGGCGGTGCTGGTGTTCTGGAACGTCAGGGAGCCGCCGGAGACATTGATATTGACGGCCCCGGTGCCTCCGCTCGCACTACTTGCGTTCTGGAAGATCATGGCGGCGTTGACGTTGAACGTCTGCAGATTGGTGGAATTGTTGGCCATGCCGGCGCCGTTGACGATGAAGACGTCGTAGTTGCTGATCGTGAACGCCTGCGCATTGGGCGCCGCGGTGAACTGGATGGCGCTGATATTCACGATGCCGTTGGCATCGACGGTTGCCGAACCCGTGTTGCTGAAGGTAGCGGTGCCGTCAGGCACGCTGGGATTGGACGTCCAGTTGGTTGGATCGGTCCATTCGGTGGTTGCCCCAACCCAGGTGCCATCGACGGCATGCGCCGACACGACACCGAGGGCGGTGGAGGCCAGCAGGACGGCGAGTGACAGTCGTCCAGCGCGCCCGGTTACGAGCCGTGCGTCAGTGGCTGCAATTTCCGGACGAGACATTGCTTTGCTCAAATCTGCGCTTTGCTCAAATCTGCCAATCCAGCGCGTTCAACCAACGAGTGAGAGTGGAACGCGACGCCCTATTGTTGCATCTTCACACGGCGTTACGGGCGCGGGCAACGCGCGGGCTGCCGGCTTTGCGGAAATGGCCGGCCAGCCGCGCCGCATTTCGGCTTCGCGTGGCCGTTTTGCAACATTTGCAGGCGATATGGTCTCCGGGTTCCCTCAGGTGAGCCCGGTGACGCCTGCTGGCGGCAACGCCTCAGGTTTCGAATCGGGCGTGTTGATGGGCTGTCGGGTTGCAGATAGGCTGCCTTTTCTCTGATCGGTACCAAGGTATGACGTGGTGAGGTCGCGAAACATCATCGGGGTTGGCTTGCTGGCAGGTGGACTGTTGATCGGTCCGTCGTCCGGCCTGCTTGCGGCCACGTCGTCGAAACCGGATATCCTGCTGGGCGAGCGCGATGCCCAAGACGCGGTGGAGGTCGGCGCGGTGGAGGTCGGCAGCGTGCGACCGCTGGCAAGGCCGGTACAGGCGCCCGCGGCGCCGCCGTTGCCCGGCGGAAATCCGTTGTGGTCGATACCGCTCTCCGCGTTACCAGCCACCCAGGAACGCCCGATTTTTTCAGCCTCCCGCCGCCCGCCGCCGCGCGCGGTGGCCGTCTCCGTGGAAACGGCCGCGCCGGCGCCTCTGCCGCCAACCGAGCCGGATCGTCTTGCGCTGGTTCTGATTGGAGCGGTCGTCGGCGATGGCGAGGCGATCGCAATCTTCGTCGATCGCGCGAGTCAGAAGGTGGTGCGGCTGCGGCAGGGCGACAACCACTCCGGCTGGGTCCTCAGCGCGGTGCAGGGGCGGGAAGTCACGCTCAAGAAAGCCGGCCAAAGCGAGGTGCTGGTCCTGCAGCGCCAGGAGGGGTCCGATAGTGCTCCGGCGACATTGCCCGCCCCGGTGATCCCGGCGGCTGGCATCGGCAATACAGGCACGCCCTACGCGCCATTTACGCCCCGATCGACGCCGAAAAACGGCGAGCACGACGGACTTTGAAGCACCTCGCGGAAGTAGTCAGGATGCATTGCCACGTGCGACATCGGGGCCGTTGCCGACCGGGGCACGACTATGTTCTGTGAGGAAACGTGACGCCTCTGAGCTCAAGTCGCGCGCGTCGCATTCTCGGCGGGTGGTCGGCAAACTTCTTTCAGCTGTTGCTGTCCCTGACGCAGCAGATCATCCTGATCCCGCTGTTCCTCAAATTCTGGACGAGCGACACGCTGGCCGCCTGGCTGACGATTTTTGCCGCCGGCAACCTCGTGCTGCTCGCCGATGCAGGCCTGCATGTCTGGTCGCTCAATCGCTTTCTCTCATTCAGGTCCCGCACCGACTGCGATCGCCGCACCAGCCGCTATTATGGCGCCGCATTTCAGCTCTTCGCCGCTCTCACCGCCCTGATCGGCTTCATGCTGGTTGCGATGTTCGTGCTGACGTCGCCATCCCGGCTGTTCGGCTTTTCGGCCGAGCAGGATTTCAACGCCGCGTTGGCCGTCATGGTCTTCGGTTTGCTGTTCTCGTTGCCGGCCAACCTGCCGAGCGCGCTCTACCGTGCGCGTGGCCGCTATGGCCGGATCGTCAACGTGCAGGCGGTGGGTACCGCGATCGGACAACTCGGCCAAATCATCGGCGTCATCGCCACGGGGAGCCTGCTGGTCGTGGCCATCGCCTATGCGGCCGGACAGTTGGCAACATCAGCGTATATTCTGTTGATCGACGTCCGCCGCGATTTCCCTTTCATCGGCAGGCTTCGGCGCCGGATTTCGTGGCGCTGGTCTGCGCGCCAGTTCGCCGGCGCGTTTCCGTTCTCGGTGACGAATTTCGCCGAAGCAGGGCTGACCTATGTCGCCGTCCTCCTGATCGGAGTCTTCGTCTCGGACCGCGTCGCCATCGCGCAGTGGGGATTGACGCGCACGATCGCCAATCTGCTGCGGGGGTTGTGCTACCAGATGACGCTGCCGCTGGCGGCCGAGCTCGGGCACGACCACGCGGTCGGCGCGCGGGAAAGCCTGCAAGGGCTGTATGCGCGGGGATCGGTGACCCTCGTGCTGTTTGCCAGCATCATCACCGCCGGCGCGCTGGCGTTCTGGCCGGATTTCTTTGCGATCTGGACCCACGGGGCGATTCCTTATGATCCCGTTCTCACGATGACGCTGCTGCTCGGCTCCTGTATCGGCGCGCCCGCGATCCTGGCGTTGAGCTATGCCAATTACAGCAACCGCGGGCCGCTGCTGCTGCGGACCAAGTCGCTGCAACTGGCGATCTTCCTGCTGCTCTCGGTCATCCTGATCCCGTTGCTCGGACCGCTGGGCGCGGCGATCGCGCTGATATCGAGCGACATCCTCGCCCAGTTTTGCATTCTGTTCGTGGTCGTCGTTGGTGAAACTCTGGCGCGTCCGATGCGGCATACGCTGTATCTCATCGGCGTAATGGTAACGATCGTGATGGGCGGCACGGCGATGGGCGCCGTGATCAAGGCCCTGTTGCCCGGCACCGGCGTGCTGCATTTTCTGCTGGAATGCACGTTGTGGCTGACGGCGGTCGCGCTGGTTTCCAGCCCGCTCGCGATCCGGCGCGTTCGTCAAAGACTGGCCGCAGCGATCCCGCGCTAGATCGAAAGCTTCGCCTGCCGGATCAGGTACTGGCCGTAGCCGGTATTCTTCATCGGCTCGGCCAGCCGCAGCAATTGCTCGGCGTCGATGAAACCGAGGCTGAAGGCGACTTCCTCGGGGCAGGCGATCTTCAGGCCCTGGCGCTTTTCGACGATGTGGATGAATTGCGACGCTTCGAGCAGCGATTCATGCGTGCCGGCATCGAGCCACGCATAGCCGCGGCCGAACCGTTCGGCGTGGAGTTCGCCGCGGTCGAGATACCACTGGTTCAGATCGGTGATCTCGAGCTCGCCGCGCGGCGACGGCTTCATCTCGCGGACGACGTCGACGACGCGTTCGTCGTAGAAATACAGGCCCGTCACCGCATAGTTGGATTTCGGCGCTTTCGGCTTCTCGACGATCCGCAGCGGACGATGGGCGGAATCGAATTCGATCACGCCATAGCGCTCGGGATCGTCGACCCAGCAGGCGAACACCGTGGCGCCGCGCGGCTTGGCGGCGGAGTCGCGGAGCAGCGCCCGCAGATTGTCGCCGTAGAAGATGTTGTCGCCGAGGATCAGCGCCGAGGCGCCGCCGGCGAGAAAATCGCGGCCGATCAGGAACGCTTCGGCGATACCGCCGGGATGATCCTGAATGGCGTAGGAAAGCTCGATGCCCCATCGCCTGCCGTCGCCGAGCAGCCGCTTGAACTGGTCGATCTCCTCGGGCGTGGTGATGATCAGGATCTCGCGCAGGCCGGCCATCATCAGCGTGGTCAGCGAATAATAGATCAGCGGCTTGTCGTAGATCGGCAGCAATTGCTTCGATGTCGCCAGCGTCAGCGGGTAGAGCCGCGTGCCGCGGCCGCCTGCCAGAATGATGCCTTTGCGGTTCATGCGCCGAGCTCTTCGCGGTTGGCTGAAAGTTGGTGGGCTTCGTTAGCACGCGCGACTATGCATACAAAATGCTTTCAGGGCACCGCATTGCGGAACTATTTCAATGGTTTACGATAGGCATGACCGCGTTGCGCCGCTGTGGGGGGTGCGATAGGAATGGACCGTACGCGGCCTTGCCGCGCCCGGTCGGTGATGGGCCGGCGCCATTCGTAACCTGAACTGCGACGGGAATGATCGACCGCGTCTACTGCACCTACTTCGACCACAACTACCTGCCGCGCGGTCTGGCCCTGCATCGTTCGCTGCAGCGGCACGCGCCCGGTGCGGCGCTGTGGGTGCTTTGCCTCAGCGACGCCTGCTACGAGGCGCTGATCGCGCTCGATCTGCCAAATCTGGTGCCGGTGCGGCTGGCGGATTTCGAGGCCGCCAATCCCGACGTGGCGGCGACGCGACCGAGCCGCAGCCTGATCGAGTATTTTTTCACCTGCTCCCCGGCCTGGATCATGTTCGTGCTGCAAAAAGCTGCGAACGCGGAATGGGTCACCTATCTCGACAGCGATCTGTTCTTCTTCGCCTCGCCCGATCCGATCTACGAGGAAATGAAGGACGCCGCGTTCGGCATCATCCCGCATCGCTTCGCCCGGGGCCTCGAAGACCAGCGCAGGTTCGGGCTTTACAACGTCGGCTGGGTGAGCGTTCGCCGGCGCGACGACGGCCTCTCGGCGTTGCGCTGGTGGCGCGAACGCTGCATCGAATGGTGCTATGACCGCGTGGAAGGAGATCGTTTCGCCGATCAGCGCTATCTCGACCGCGTGCCCGAGATGTTCGGCGGCGTGCACGTCATTTCCCATCTCGGCGCCAATCTCGCGCCCTGGAATTTTGCCGACTATCAGTTGAAATGGAACAATGGCGGCGTCGAGATCGAGGGTCGATATCCGCTGCTGTTCTTTCACTTCTACGGCGTCAAGCACATCGGCGGCTACTATTTCAACGGCCACCGGCTGTACAAGGCGCCGTTTCCCGGCCTCATGAAACACAAGCTTTACGTCCCGTACACGACCGTGCTCGGGGAGGCGGAGCGGATGGCCGCGCCGTATCTGAAACAGCATCAGCTCGCGACGCTTCGAAAGCCCGTGGCCACCGGCCCTTGCGATCGCCTCGTCAATGTCTTGCGGAAGGCGCGAACGATCGCCAACCGAGGGCTTGATATCGTGACCGGCCGCGCCATTGCAGCCAGCTAGGTCGAGCCGTTCCCAGGAGATTTCCTTCGTATGCGATTGCTGATCCTTGGATATTCCTCGATCGTGGAGCGACGGGTCTTGCCGGCGGCGGCGAAGGTCGGCGCCATCGACGAAATATCGATCGCAAGCAAGAGCCGGCCCGCGCCCGATGTCTGGCCCAAGCAGGGGCGTTTTTTCGACGATTACGAAACCGCGCTACGCGAGAGCGCTGCGGATGTCGTCTATCTGTCGCTGCCCAATGCAATGC
>JAQSDT010000189.1 GCA_029946075.1 bacterium
CGCGAGCGCCCGGAATGGGACCAGCGTATCGACCGCTTCGCCGAGCACCTGATCAAGACCGTCAAAGGCACCGACGCCGAAGAGATCGTCATCGTCGGCCATTCGTCCGGCTCGTTCCTCAGCACCGAGATGCTGGCGCGCGCGCTCAAGCTCGATCCCGCGCTCGGCCGGCACGGCCCGCGTATCGTGCTGCTGACCATCGGCGGCAATTTCCCGATCGTCGGCTACCACGCGGTGTCGACGCAGTTCCGCGAACATCTGCGGATGCTGGCGGTCGAGCCGTCGATCGACTGGATCGACTGCCAGGCCCGCAAGGACGTGATGAACTTCTACCTGTTCGATCCGATCGCGAGCCACGGCATCGACGCCGGCCCTGCGAAGCGCAATCCGACGGTGGTGCCGGTGCGCTTCCGGGACATCATCGGGCCCGAGCACTACGAAAAATTCCGCTGGCAGTTCTTCCGGGTCCACTTCCAGTTCGTGATGGCCAACGAACGGCCCAACGCCTACGATTTCTTCATGATCGTTTGCGGGCCGGTGCCCCTGCCCGAACGCATGGCTTTTCCCGATGCCGCCCTCGACGTGGCGACCGGTGACGCCGCGGCGCGCGAATTGGCATGGAAACGGATCGAAACCGGCGCTACCGGCGCCGAAAACGGCTCCGGACCCGCCGAAATGGAACCTTCTGCCCGCCGCAACGGTTGAAATATCGGGCCTTTTTGAGCTTCTCCCGAGCAACCCGCCTGCGCAGCGGGTTGGCTTTGACGCCCGGTTTGGTGTAAAGCTTGCAGTTCTATGGGCTGGGGAAGAGCAGCCTGCCGGTCTATTTTGACGGCAACAAGCGCTTCAAATAGCTAGAGAAAATGAACCGGGAAGGGTGAGAAGCGACTAACGTGATGCATATCACATGGTTAGATCCGGAGTGCATCTAGGCTTTCAAATCACGTTCCGGCCTGCCGCAGTGGCAGGCGGGTATGGATTTTCGCGGCGCGGTTAACGCGCAACCCATCCCGCGTCGGGCTCCGGCCCTGACCTGCAAAATTGGAATATCGCTGTGACCACATTCAGTAAAACGCCGCTTCTGGATACCATCCGTACCCCCGACGATCTTCGCAAGCTCAAGGTCGAGCAGGTCCGTCAGGTCGCCGATGAGCTCCGTCAGGAGACCATCGATGCCGTCTCGGTCACCGGCGGCCATTTCGGCGCCGGCCTCGGCGTCGTCGAGCTCACCACGGCGATCCACTACGTCTTCGACACGCCGCGCGACCGCCTGATCTGGGACGTCGGCCACCAGGCCTACCCGCACAAGATCCTGACCGGACGCCGCGACCGCATCCGCACCCTGCGCACCGCCGGCGGCCTCTCCGGCTTCACCAAGCGCACCGAGAGCGATTACGATCCGTTCGGCGCCGCGCACTCCTCGACCTCGATCTCGGCCGGCCTCGGCATGGCCGTGGCGCGTGATCTGTCCGGCGGCAAGAACAACGTCATCGCCGTGATCGGCGACGGTTCGATGTCCGCCGGCATGGCCTATGAGGCCATGAACAACGCCGGCGCGATGAATTCGCGGCTGATCGTGATCCTCAACGACAACGACATGTCGATCGCCCCGCCGGTCGGCGCGATGAGCGCGTATCTGTCCCGCCTCTACTCCGGCAAGACCTATCGCACGCTGCGCGAGGCCGCCAAGCAGATCGGCAAGCATCTGCCGAAGGTGATCGCCAACCGCGCCGATCGCGTCGAGGAATATTCCCGCGGCTTCATGATGGACGGCGGAACGCTGTTCGAGGAGCTCGGCTTCTACTATGTCGGCCCGATCGACGGTCACAACCTCGACCATCTGCTGCCGGTGCTGAAGAACGTCCGCGACATGGAGACCGGCCCGATCCTGGTCCACGTCGTGACGCAAAAGGGCAAGGGCTACGGCCCGGCGGAAGCTTCCGCCGACAAATATCACGCCGTCGTCAAGTTCGACGTCGCCACCGGCGCGCAAGCCAAGGCCAAGCCGAACGCCCCGGCCTACCAGAACGTGTTCGGCCAGAGCCTCGTCAAGGAAGCCCAGAAGGACGACAAGATCGTCGCCATCACCGCGGCGATGCCGTCGGGCACCGGCGTCGACATCTTCAACAAGGCCTTTCCGAACCGCACCTTCGACGTCGGCATCGCTGAGCAGCACGCGGTGACGTTCGCCGCCGGTCTTGCCACCGAAGGCTACAAGCCCTTCTGCGCGATCTACTCGACCTTCCTGCAGCGCGGCTACGACCAGGTGGTCCACGACGTCGCGATCCAGAGCCTGCCGGTTCGTTTCGCCATCGACCGCGCCGGCCTCGTCGGCGCCGACGGCGCGACCCATGCCGGCTCGTTCGACAACGCCTATCTCGGCTGCCTGCCGAACTTCGTGATCATGGCGGCTTCCGACGAAGCCGAACTGGTGAACATGGTCGCGACGCAGGTCGTGATCAACGACCGCCCGAGCGCGGTGCGCTATCCGCGCGGCGAAGGCCGCGGCGTCGAAATGCCCGAAGTCGGCATCCCGCTCGAGATCGGCAAGGGCCGTATCGTCCGCCAGGGCAACAAGATCGCCCTGCTCTCGTTCGGCACCCGCCTCGCCGAATGCGAAAAGGCCGCCGATGAACTGGCTGCCCATGGCCTTTCCACCACGATCGCCGACGCGCGCTTCATGAAGCCGCTCGACGTCGATCTGGTGCTCAAGCTGGCCCGCGACCACGAAGTGCTGCTGACCATCGAGGAAGGCTCGATCGGCGGCTTCGGCTCGCACGTCATGCAGACGCTGTCCGACAACGGCATGCTCGACGGCGGCCTGCGGATGCGCGCGATGGTGCTGCCCGACGAGTTCATCGACCATGACTCGCCGAATGCGATGTACGCCCATGCCGGCCTCGACGCCAAGGGCATCGTCGCCCGGGTGTTCGACGCGCTCGGCAAGGACTACAAGACCGAGACGGTCAAGCTCGCCTGAGACGAAAGCGTGCGGATGCCGGCTCGCGGTGGACGCGGCCGGTTGCGGTGATCCCATGAAAATCTATCTGGCAGGCCCCGATGTGTTCCTGCCGGATGCCGTCGCGATCGGCCGCCGCAAGGCGGAGATTTGCGTCCGTCATGGCCTCACCGGCCTCTACCCGCTCGACAACACCGTCGACCTTGCCGCTGCCGACGCTTCGCTCGCGATCTTCAGGGGTAATGAGGCGATGATGGACGCGGCGGATGCGATCATCGCCAACCTCACGCCGTTTCGCGGACCCGGCGCCGATGCGGGGACGGTCTACGAACTCGGCTACATGGCCGGCCGCGGCAAGTTCTGCCTCGCCTACAGCAACGATCCCACTGTTTATGCCGACCGCGTCACGCGCTACTTTCCGGTGACCCGATCGGCGCAGGGCCATCTGGTCGACGGCGACGGGCTGGCGGTGGAGGATTTCGGCCTGCCGGATAATCTCATGATGATCCACACGCTCGACCTGCATGGTGCTAGACTGGTAACGCCGCGGCAGGCGCCTGCGGATATCTGGCACGATCTCACCTCGTTCGAGGCCTGCGTCGCCCTTGCGGCGGATCGCGCCATCAGCAAATCGAACAGCAATAACCCGGACTGACCTTGGCAAAGACGGGCAACAGCGAAACTTCTCCCCGCAAGCGCGTCGACGTGCTGCTGGTCGAGCGCGGCCTGTTCGAAAGCCGCGCCCGCGCCCGCGCGGCGATCGAGGCCGGCGGCGTGACCGCCGACGGCAAGCAGGTCCTCAAGGCTTCCGAGATGTGCGCGTCCGACGCGGAACTCTCCGCACAGCCGGCGCATCCCTGGGTCTCGCGCGGCGGCGTCAAGCTGGCGGGCGCGCTGGAGCAATATCCGATCGACATCGAGGGGCATGTCTGCCTCGACGTCGGCGCGTCCACCGGCGGCTTCACCGAAGTTTTGCTGGCGAACGGCGCCAGCCTCGTCTTCGCCATCGACGTCGGTCACGGCCAGCTGCATCCGTCGCTGCAGGGCCATCCCCGCATCGTGTCGATGGAAGAGACGGATATCCGCAAATACGACGGCAAGCGCCTGCCCGCGCGGCCCGACATCCTCGTCATCGATGTCAGTTTCATTTCGCTGAAGGCAGTGCTGCCGGTGGCGCTGTCGCTGGCCGCGGCGCCGATGCATCTGCTGGCGCTGATCAAGCCGCAGTTCGAGGCAGAGCGGAAGCATTCCAAGCACGGCATCATCCGCAACGCGATGGTGCATCAGGCGATCTGCGACGACATCACGGCGTTCGCCGCCTCGCTCGGCTGCAGCGATATCCAGGTGTTTCCGTCATCGATCACCGGCGGCGACGGCAACGTCGAATTCTTCATGGGCGCGCGCCGTGGCTGACACCGAGCATCTCGTCATCGATCACGTCGGCCATCACGGCGACGGCGTGGCTCTGGCTCCCGCACAAAATATCTATGTGCCGTACGCATTGGGTGGCGAGACGGTCGAGGTCGAGACGGTCCCCGGCCGGCATCCGGACCGCCGCCGCCTCACCCGCGTCGAGATTGCAAGCGCGGAGCGGATCGAGCCGTTCTGCCCGCATTTCGGCGTCTGCGGCGGCTGCGCGATCCAGCACTGGGAGGCCGGGGCCTATCGCGCCTGGAAGCGCGAGCTTGTCGTAAGCGCGCTGGCGCAGGCCGGCATCGATTGCAAGGTGGCGCCGCTGGTCGATGCTCACGGCGCCGGCCGCCGCCGCATGACGCTGCATGCGCGGATGGGAACCCACGAGGTGCTCAAGGTCGGCTTCGCATCGGCCGGTTCGCACGACATCGTGCCGATCGACCGCTGCCCGATCCTCGATCCGCAGTTGGACGGCGCGATCGAAGCAGCATGGGCCGTGGCCGAACCGCTGATCGGGATGGGCAAGCCGCTCGATATTCAGGTCACCGCCACCAACAACGGCCTCGACATCGACGTGCGCGGCTCCGGCGCGCTGTCGACCGCACTGATCACCACGCTGTCGCGCATCGCCAAGGAGCAGCGATTGGCGCGGCTGACGCGGCACGGCGAGCTGGTGCTGCTGCGTTCGTCACCGGACATCTCGATCGGCGCCGCGCAGGTGACGCTGCCGCCCGGCTCGTTCCTGCAGGCGACCATTGCCGGCGAGGAAACGCTGGCCGCGCTGGTCCTGGAACATTGCAAGCGCGCCAAACACGTCGCCGATCTGTTCTGCGGCGTCGGGCCATTCGCGCTTCGTCTCGCCACCCAATCGCGCGTCAGCGCATTCGACAGCGACGCTGGCGCAGTCACGGCGTTGCAAAAAGCAGCAACGCTGACATCGGGCCTGAAGCCGGTCAGGGCCGAACCGCGCGACCTGTTCCGGCGGCCACTGATGCCGCAGGAGCTTCGCGATTTCGACACGGTGGTGTTCGATCCGCCGCGTCAGGGCGCGCAGGCGCAGGCGACGCAGCTGGCCGCGAGCAAGGTGGCAACGGTGGTCGCCGTGTCGTGCAACGTCACGACCTTCGCGCGCGATGCGCGGATTTTGATCGACAGCGGCTACAGGATCGACGGCGTCACGCCGGTGGACCAGTTCCGGCACACGCCGCATGTGGAATTGGTGGCACGGTTCAGAAGGTAGTCCATCGAATCCGTAGGATGGGTGGAGCGAAGCGATACCCATCACCCGCGAGCGCACTCCTGCCGAAGTTCGCCGCACGCATTTCTATGGTCCGAGAAATCGCCGCCGAACAGCATCGC
>JAQSDT010000190.1 GCA_029946075.1 bacterium
GGCGTCGGCGGGCTGCCGAAGGGGCGGGTGGTCGAGATCTACGGGCCTGAATCGTCCGGCAAGACCACGCTGGCGCTGCACACGGTGGCCGAGGCGCAGAAGAAGGGCGGCATCTGCGCCTTCATCGATGCCGAACACGCGCTCGATCCGGTCTATGCCCGCAAGCTCGGCGTCAACATCGACGAACTGCTGATCTCGCAACCGGACACCGGCGAGCAGGCGCTGGAAATCTGCGACACGCTGGTGCGCTCCGGCGCGGTCGACGTGCTGGTGGTCGATTCGGTGGCGGCCCTGGTGCCGAAGGCCGAACTCGAAGGCGAAATGGGCGACGCGCTGCCCGGCCTCCAGGCCAGGTTGATGAGCCAGGCGCTGCGCAAGCTGACCGCCTCGATCAACAAGTCCAACACCATGGTGATCTTCATCAACCAGATCCGCATGAAGATCGGGGTGATGTACGGCTCGCCGGAAACCACCACCGGCGGCAATGCGCTGAAATTCTACGCTTCCGTCCGCCTCGACATCCGCCGCATCGGCGCCATCAAGGAGCGCGACGAAGTGGTCGGCAACCAGACCCGCGTCAAGGTGGTGAAGAACAAGCTGGCGCCGCCCTTCAAGCAGGTCGAATTCGACATCATGTACGGCGAGGGCGTCTCCAAGATGGGCGAAATCCTCGACCTCGGCGTCAAGGCCGGCATCGTCGAGAAGTCCGGTGCCTGGTTCTCCTATGACAGCCAGCGGCTCGGTCAGGGACGCGAGAACTCCAAGGCCTTCCTCAAGGCTAACCCCGACATGACCGCCAAGATCGAGATGGCGATCCGCCAGAACTCCGGCCTGATCGCCGAACAGATCCTGGCCGGCCCCGCCGAGCGCGATGCCGATGGCGAGGAGCCCGGCGACGACGAATAATTTTATGGCGCCTTGGGGCCGATGAGGTCCGGGACGCGACAAGCGGGTGCTGCAGACGTTGAGTTGCCGACGTCGTCAGCGCCCGTTTTGTTTTTGTGAGAGTTGCTTTTTGTGTAGCAGGTGGGGTCGATGGAACGTCTCATTCTGACCAGTTCTTCCGGTGTCGAGCTTGGCCGTGCTGGTCGCGGCGATACCGTAATTTCCTTCTGTTTCAGGTTTGAATGGGGACCGTTGCCGTCTCCGGATGAACTCGCCGCCTATCTTGGTCCGCGAGCAAGCGAGCAGGGCGACCACTGGTCTGTTTATGTCCCCCGGTGGGCTCCCGGCGAAAAGAGCAGGCGCGATGTCGCCCTGATCGAGTTTTGCGAAGCGTACGACACGATCGAACTCTGGTTCGACCCGCACCCGAGGGATCAGCTGCACCTGATCTGGTTGCTCGACTACTTCCGGTCTTATCCGCAAATCGCGTCGAAGCTCGTTTTGCGCCTTGTCGATTTCTATTTTACCGGCACGCGGGAGGAGCAACTCGCCAGGTACCAGGTGTACGACGTCAAGGTTACGGATGCGGAGCTTGAGACGGCTGGCGCAAGCTGGCAGGCCTATCGGGCGCCAACGCCCGACGCCTGCTTCGATCTGCTGTCCAGCGATCTCAGCTCCCTGCCTTTGTTTCGGCCGGCGCTCGTCGACTTGCTGGAAGAGCTCCCCTCCGACGTCACCGGGCTCGGTGGCACCGAAATGCGCCTTCTGGAGATGATCGCGCGCGGATACGACCACACGAATGAGTTGTTTCATTTTCGAAGTGTGCGAAGGCGGCTGTTGTTCGGCGAATATGAAACCGGCTATCTGCTCGAAGGGTTGGCGCACGGAGCCATGCCGGCCGTAGCCGGTCTCGACAATGAATTGCGTGCGCTCTCCCGGGACAATTATCGAGACCGGCACACAGCCTTCCTGCGCAGCCGCTATTCGCTGACCGAGTTCGGCAAAGCCGTTGTGGCTCACAGGGAAGATTTCAGCAGGCACAATCGGATCGATCGCTGGTGGGGTGGCACGCACCTGACCAACGATCATCTCTGGTGCTGGAAGCCGACGCTGGTGAAACGCTAGGTGAGGTCGATGAAGTGTCTCATTCTGACCACCAACGCCGGGCCCTGGTTTCTGCGTTTGGGATTCGCGGATCACGTCATCTCATTCTTTTTCCGCTTTGCCTGGGGGCCGCTGCCTTCTCTCGAAGAGATGTCCGTCTTTTTCGGTGCGGGTCCGCAGGAGCAGCGGCCGGGCTCGCACTGGTCAGACTACGTGCTGAGATGGCGTCCCGAAACGAAGAAGATGCAAAATCTCTCCTTCATCGAATTTTGTGACGCCCACGATAAGATCGAATTGTGGTTTGATCCGCGCCCGGGCGATCAGTTGCAGCTGATCTGGTTGCTCGATCATTTCATGAGCCATCCGGAGGTTGCGGCCAAACTGGTCTTGCGCCTCGTTGGCTTCCCCTTGGTCGCGATGAAAGAGGAAGACTTTCGCGAGATGGAAGTGGACGATTTCGCTGTTACCGAAGCGGAACTGCAAACGGCGCGCATGAGCTGGCAGGCGTACCGGGCGTCGACGCCGGAAGCGTGCGTCGGCCTGCTCTCCCAGGATCTGGGTTCTTTGCTGATGTGGAGACCTGCCTTGAACGAACTGTTGGCGGAGCTCCCGTCCAGCGGGAGCGGGCTCGGCGCAACTGAAATGCGGCTGCTGGAGATGCTGGCGCGGGGCTACGAATACGCCCCTGTGCTGTTTGTCCAGTACGATCTCCGCAGCACGCACGTTTTCGGGCAGTTCGAGATGGGCTGGCTGCTGGAGGGGCTGGCGTTCGGGCCCAAACCGGCCGTGGCGGGTCTCGACGAACACTTACGGACGCTGCCCCGAACGAATTATCGGGACCGTCAGACGGCCTACCAGGATAACCAACTACGACTTACCGAATTCGGGCAGGCGGTGGTCGCAGGCGAGGAAGACTTCAGCCGCTATAATCCGATCGACCGCTGGTGGGGCGGTACGCACCTGACGAATGATAACCTCTGGCGGTTGAACCAGGCGCTGGTGAAGCCGCAGGGGTAGAGGGGAAGCGATGACGCGTTTGATCCTGACCTTCGACGACAGCGCTGCCGGCGCACTGCTCGATCTGGCCGATTGCGTCATTCCCGTTGGCCGGAGATTTACGTCGGGAAAGCTGCCGTCGCCGGGAGAGCTCGATCTGCTGCTGTCGCGGCGATCCGCGCGAGGCGAAGGTGCGCCCGAATGCTGGGTCGATCATCTGCCCGCCCGGCTTGAGGACGTGAAGCGGGACGGTCCCGCTCTGGCTGAATTCTGCGAGCGCTTCGAGGCGATCGAACTCTGGGTCGATGCGGCGCCGAACGCGCAGCTGCAACTGATCTGGCTGCTCGATCATATCAGGCATCATGCGAAGGTCGCATCACGATTGTCGCTGATCCAGACGGACACGGCCATTGGCGATATTCTACCGAATGAATTGACCGATTGGCGACAGCGGGCGGTCCCGGTCGGTAACGGACATTTCAAAATCGCCAGCGCCGCGTGGGCCGCGTGGCAGTCAGCGACGCCGCAAGCCTGGTTCGGTCTGCTGACGAATGATACGAGCGCACTGCCGGGCTTGCACGCCGCCGTCGTGTCGCTGCTCGAAGAACTTCCCGCGCTACGAACAGGTCTCGGCGTGACGGCGTTGCGGCTGCTGGAGTTGATCTCGGCAGGTCATGTCCACCCCTGGGATCTGTTCCCCGGGCACGAGAAACCGAACACGCGCCGGGTGCTGGGCTATTGGGAGATCGGGGAATTGCTGGATGGTCTGACGCATGGCCCGGCACCTGCAGTGACAGGCCTCGATGAGCGTCCCTTCGATCCAGCGATGCACCACGACTCTAAGCGCCACCAGCGATACGCACGAAGTACGCTTGCGCTCACCGATCTCGGCAAGGCCATCCTCGCGGGCACCGACGATTTCAGCCGGCACAACCCGGTTCATCGCTGGTGGGGCGGCACCGAACTGAGCAATGATCGATTATGGCGCTGGGATGCGCAGAACCGCGCATTGATCGCGTCATCCTGAGGATGCGATTGCGGAGCGATCGTAGGATGGGTGGAGCGCCAGCGATACCCATCGCTTCGACGTCAGGCGCGGCGGGATGATGGGTATCGCTGCGCTCCACCCATCCTACGGCGCGCTCTCATCTGCGCGTGTGATTTACTCCGCCGCCTGCGCGTAATCCGCCACCGGCGGGCACGAGCACACCAGATTGCGGTCGCCATAGACGTTGTCGACGCGGCCGACGGGGCACCAGTATTTGTCGGTGCGGGAGGTGCTCGCCGGGAAGCAGCCCTCGATGCGGCTGTAGGCTCTGTTCCAGCCATCGTCGGCGATGTCGTGCACGGTGTGCGGGGCGTGGCGCAGCGGCGACGCCTCCACCTTCCAGCGGCCCTTCTCGATTTCCGAGATCTCGTTGCGGATCGCGATCATGGCGTCGCAAAACCGATCGAGCTCCGTCTTCGATTCCGACTCGGTCGGCTCGATCATCAGCGTGCCTGCGACCGGAAACCTCATGGTCGGGGCATGGAAGCCGTAGTCGATCAGGCGTTTCGCAATATCGTCCACGGTGACGCCGCTGGTTGTCTTCAGCGCGCGGGGGTCGACGATGCATTCATGCGCGACGCGGCCTTTTGCGTTTTTGTAGAGCACCGGGAAATGCGGGTCGAGCCGGCCCGCGATGTAGTTGGCGTTGAGGATCGCAATCTCGGTGGCGCGCGTCAGGCCCTCGCCGGACATCATCAAAATGTAGATGTAGGAGATGGTCAGGATCGAGGCCGAGCCGAACGGCGCTGCCGACACCGGCCCGACCGGATGCGGCACACTGCCGTCGGTCACGGGATGGCCCGGAAGATACGGCGCCAGATGCGCCTTGACGCCGATCGGGCCCATGCCCGGGCCGCCGCCGCCATGCGGGATGCAGAACGTCTTGTGCAGATTGAGATGCGAAACGTCGGCGCCGTAATCGCCCGGCCGCGACAGGCCGACCTGCGCGTTCATGTTGGCGCCGTCGAGATAGACCTGGCCGCCATGGCCGTGGACGATGTCGCAGATGTCGCGGATGTGCTCCTCGAACACGCCATGCGTCGAGGGGTAAGTGATCATTACGGCCGCGAGATTGTTCGAATGCTTCTCGGCCTTGGCGCGGAGGTCGTCGACGTCGACGTCGCCGCGCGCATCGCACGCGACCACCACCACTTCCATGTCGACCATGCTGGCCGACGCAGGGTTGGTGCCGTGGGCGGAGGAGGGGATCAGGCAGATCTTCCGATGCGCTTCGCCGCGTGCGGCATGGTAGCCGCGGATCGCGAGCAGGCCGGCATACTCGCCCTGCGCGCCGGAATTCGGCTGCAGCGAGATCGCGTCATAACCGGTGATGTCGCACAGCCATTGCTCGAGCCGCCTGAACAGCGCGTGATAGCCGCGCGCCTGTTCCGACGGTGCGAACGGATGCAGATTGCCGAACTCGGGCCAGGTCAGCGGGATCATTTCCGTGGTGGCGTTCAGCTTCATGGTGCAGGAGCCGAGCGGGATCATGGCGCGGTCGAGCGCGAGGTCACGGTCGCTGAGCTTGCGCATGTAGCGCAGGAGTTCGGTCTCCGAGCGATGCGCGTGGAATACGGGATGGGTGAGGAAGGCGCTGCTGCGCTTCAACTCCGCGGGCAGCGTCTCGCGCGTACCGGATTCGATATCGGCGTAGGCAAGCTTGCCGCCGAACGCGCGCCACACCTCCTCGACCGTCG
>JAQSDT010000191.1 GCA_029946075.1 bacterium
GCCGTCGCAGTGCTGCTTTGGAGTAACGCGGTCAGGCCGAGGCCGGCACCGAAGGCGGCGAAGCGGTTGTTCAGCGCCTTGGCCAGCAGCAGGCGCAGATCCGGCCCGAACGCGCGCAGGATGCCGCTGTGGACCATGTGCAGGCCCCACAGCAGCAGCGCAACGCCGCCCATCAGATCGAGAAGAACGAGGCTCCCCATGCGTGTCCGTTTCCGCCAGATCGAGTCGAAAGGTCAGGCTATCGCCTGCAAAGGGGGGATCAACCCTCTAATTTGCCGAAATTTGCACCTGCGCCTGCGTTGCAGGCGGCACTCCCGGACGTCATCGCGGTCCGGATTCGGTAAACCGGGATCGAAGGCAACCGTTACAATGCGAGCGGTTTCGCTAGCTCAATTCCAACAATTCTTCTGTAAAACTGATCCACCATTGGATGAGCCACAACGAGCAGGGTCAGGGGTCGACATGTTGGCAGCGAATCGCCGGAGAAGCGAACGTCGTGCGTGCAGGAACTTCGCGAAGATTCAGTTCGCGACCGGCGGGTTGCCGCGCGATTGCATGATTTCGGACATGTCCGACGGCGGCGTGAAGATCATCGCCGAATATCCGGAGATTCCCTCCGAATTCACCGTCATCTTCTCCGAAGGCCGGCCGCGGGCGTGCCGCCTGGCGTGGCGGATCGGCTGCGAGCTCGGCGCCCAATTCGTCGATTGAAAATCGCAAAACTTCACCAAGATCGGGGGCCTTACGGGGCCTCCAGCGGTCTTTTGATACCGCAAATCGGAACCGGTTAACCCGGCCTTAGGGTTAAGCTGTGAGCATTTCTGGACAGTCGCCGTCGTGAGTCCAGTTCATGTTCCAGAAGCCGTTTCACCCGTTCCGCGTCGCGCGGCTGCTTGCCTGCACCTCGTCGGCGCTGCTGGCCTTGAGCGTTGCCGGCTGCCAGACCTCTGGACCTAACCCCGACATCACCGGTTCGCTCGGCGAAACGCCTGACATCAGCCGCGCCGCCAATCCCCGGCGCGAGGTCGAGCGCGCCCAGGAACGCTATCGCGCCAATCCGAAGGACGCCGATGCGGCGTTGAAATACGGCAAGGCGCTGCGCGCGTCCGGACAGCGTTCGCAGGCTGTCGCCGTGCTCGAACAGGCGACGATCGCCCATCCCAGCAACAAATTGCTGATCGCTGGCTACGGTCGCGCGCTCGCCGACAACGGCAATTTCCAGCAGGCGTTCGACGTTCTGGCCCGGGCGCACTCGCCCGATGATCCGGACTGGCGGCTGCTCTCCGCGCAAGGCGCGACGCTGGACCAGCTCGGCCGCTTCGAAGAGGCGCGGCAATATTACGGGAGCGCACTCAAGATCGTGCCCGACGAGCCGTCGGTGCTGTCCAATCTCGGACTGTCCTATGTGCTCTCGAAGGATCTGCCCAGGGCCGAGGAAACGCTGCGCAAGGCCCACGGACTTGCGCCGGCCGATCCGCGCGTGCGCGCCAATCTGGCGTTGTCGGTGGGTCTGCAGGGCCGCGTTGCGGAAGCCGAGAAGATCATCAAGGCCGATTTGCCGGCGGATGAGGCTGCCGCGAACGTGACGCAGCTCAAATACATGCTGTCGCGCAAGGACAAGGAAAGTGCGCGGGCGGAGGCGCAGAAGATGCCGATCGCCACGGGTGCCGACCGGCAGTAGCAGGGCGCTTTTCGCGGCTACGCCCGGCGCGCCTTGGTGCCTTGAAGCTTCTTGAGAATCGGCGCCAGGAACGACACCCGCGATTTCTTCGTCACCGCGTGCCCCGTGAGACGCTGCGCCATCTGCTGGAACAGCTGCGTGGTGCGATGCCTCGCCGAGACCTGCGCGATCATCTGGCCGTTGTTGGCGGCGGCGCCGAACATCTTCGAATCGAACGGGACGGCAGCAATCGGCTGCAGTTCGAGCGCCTTGGCGAATTCGCGCGGCGTGATCTCCGGCCGCTTGTGCATGCCGACCTGATTGAGACAATACAGCGGCGGCCGGTCGTTCGGGCGTGCGGCCGTGAGCACGTTGAGCATGTTCTTGGCGTTGCGCATGTTGGCCAGATCAGGCTCGGCGACGATCAGGATGTCGTCGGCTCCGACCAGCGCGCGGCGCGTCCATGCCGACCATTGGTGCGGGACGTCGAGCACGATGCAGGGCGTCGTCATGCGCAGCGTGTCGAAGATCGCATCGAACGCGTCGGCGCCGAAATCATAGACCTGATCGAGCGTCGCCGGCGCTGCCAGCAGGCTGAGCCGGTCGGTGCATTTGGCCAGCAGGCGTTCCATCAACGCCGTATCCGGGCGCTCCTGCTGCGACATCGCGTTGGCGATGCCCTGAAGGGGATCCTGGTTGTAGTCGAGGCTGGCGGTGCCGAAGGCGAGGTCGAGATCGATCACGACGGAATCGAGCGCGAGGTCGCGGGCAATGCTCCAGGCCACGTTATGCGCGACGGTGGAGGCGCCGACGCCGCCCTTGGCGCCGACCACGGCGATGATGCGGCCGACCGCGACGGCTTCGGAGGCGGCATAGAGACCGCAGATCGCGCGAACGATGTCAATCGGCTCGACCGGGCCGGTGACGTAGTCGCTGACGCCGCGGCGAACCAGTTCGCGATACGGCGTGGCGTCGTTGGCGTTGCCGACCACCACGACGCGGGTGCCGGCGTCGCAGACGGAAGCGAGTTCATCGAGACCGTCGAGAATGTCGCGTCCGGGTTCGGACTCCAGCAGGATGACGTTCGGCGTCGGCGCGGTGTGATAGGCGTCGATCGCCGCCGCGATGCCGCCCATATGCACCGACAAATGCGCCTTGCCGAGACGGCGGTCTTCGCTTGCCGCGCGCACCGTGGTGGCGATCGCGACACTGGCGCAAAACGCCTGCACCGATACGCGCGGTGCCGGGGAGATGTATTCCTCGGCGTGCGTTGACGGCGCGTCCGACGGGTCTTCCTTGTTCTGAAAAATGCCGCTGATCATTTGCCTGTGTCGCTCAGTTTGGCCTTGTCGGCTTCCGGATAATTGGTCGTGGTCGTCACGCCCTTGCGGTATTTGTCAAAGGCGATGTTGCGGCGAGGGGTGTAGGCGGGTGTCTCCGGCCGCGGCTGTTCGAGGTCGGCCGGGTTGTCGACCATCGAAGCCAGGTTGCGCTGGGTGGCGCAGCCGAAATTGTGATAGGAGCGATTTTCGTTGTAGCCGCTGTTGTCGATGTTCGGGCCGAGATCTTCCGGCCACAGGCCGCAGGGCCCGGCCGTCGTCGCCGCCATCTTCGGGTAGCTCAGGCGGATCGTCGGCAGGATGCCGGGATCCTCGGGGCGATACTGGCGCAGCGTGATCGCGCGCGAAGGCACGCCGCCGGCCTGCAGGATCGAGCGGATCTCGCGGTATGAGGCCGCTGCGGCGCGCGCATTCCGGCTGTCGATCGGCACGTCGGCGATGATCGCGCCGGTGCCTTCGCGGCCCCAGGTATTCGCCAGGCCCATCACGTCGGTGCGTTGCGGGGAGGTGAGGCCGCCGCGGCCGCTGCCGACGAACACCACGATCGAACGCGGCGCTTCGGTCACGACGATCGGGTGGCGCAGGCGGTAGTCGTTGGAGGGCACGGTCGCCGTCGTCAAGACCTCGGGCTGCGCGCAGGCGCCGAGCGCCACCGACATGCCGACGAGAGCGCCGGCGAGGCGAAGCGCGCTGAGGCGGTTTGGCTTGCTTGTCATCGTCCTGTCCCTCGTCCCCCGCGCCGTGAAGCGCTTGCCGTCAGTCAATGATGAAACCGAAATGGCCCTGGAAACCGGCGACGGGATCGACGCGGGCGACGAGGCCGTAAGTCTTGTTGATGCGGGCCAGCAGCGTCGACTGCGAGTCGGAGGCGGGCGCGAACCCGTCATCGGGGCGCGACAGTTCCTTCTGGGCGACCGCACGAACCACGTAGGGGGTCACCAGCACCATCAATTCGGTCTGGTTGTTGACGAAGTCCTGGCTGCGGAACAGCGCGCCGAGCACCGGAAGCTGATTGAGGCCGGGCATGCCGTTGATGGCCTGCTTGGTCTGCTCCTGGATCAGGCCGGCCATCGCCATCGAGCCGCCGGAGGGAATTTCCAGCGTGGTCTCGGCGCGGCGGGTCTTGATCGAGGGAACGGTCAGCGAATTGCCGCCCTGGTTGAGGGTGATCGCATTGTCGTTGGAGAGTTCGGAAACCTCGGTCATCACCCGCAGGCTGATGCGGCCTTCGGTCAGCACGACCGGGGTGAAGTTGAGCGAGATGCCGAACTTCTTGAACTGGATCTGGGTGGTACAGACATGCGTGACCGGGTCGCAGGAGTAACCGGCGGGGATCGGGAATTCGCCGCCCGCGATGAAGGTCGCGGACTCGCCCGAAATCGCAGTCAAATTCGGCTCGGCCAGCGTTCGCACCACGCCGGCGCTTTCCATCGCGCGCATGGTCGCGGTAACCGTGGGCAGGCCTTTCAGCACGCTGGAGGCGCTCAGCGCGTTGTCGGTCACCAGCGATCGGCCGAAGGCGGTGAACGGATTGTTGTTGTTGAAATTCACGACCGCGGTGCCGTAGTTCATGCTGGCACTGAGATCGACGCCCATCTGCTTGACGATGTCGCGGCGGACTTCGGAGACGTTGACCTTCAGCATCACCTGATCGCGGCCGCGAACGGCGATCGCGTTGACCACCTTTTCAGCGCCGCCGACCAGCCGCCCGGCGATTTCGCCGGCCTGCTGGGCTTCGACCGGGCTGGAGACGGAGCCGGTCAGCATCACGCCTTCGCCGACGCCTTCGATCTGAATACCCGGCATCGACTGCCGCAGCGCGGTGCGCAGGCCGTTGAGGTCGCGCTTGATCGCGATGTCGTAGGCGGCAACCTGCTGTCCGTCGGCGTCGAAGAACACGACGTTGGTCTGGCCGACCGCCGCACCGATGATATAGGCGCGCTGCGCCGAGCGAACGACGGCGTTGGCGACCTTGGGATCGGCGACCAGCACGTCCTTGACGTCGCGGGGCAGGTCGACGATCACGGATTTGCCGACGCCGAGCGAGAGGAAGCGCGTCTTTACGCTGCCGAGCGAGGAGGTCGTGACCGGATCCCTGTCTTTGTCGGCCTCCGCGGCAACGAGCGGGCTGAACGTCAGCGCAGCGACGGCCGAAAGCAGCAGGCTTCGGACGGCCACCGTCCGCAACGCTGATTGATTTCCCCCAAACTTCATATCGATCGTCCCCTTGGTCACTTCTGTGCCGTAAACTGGTTGGCGACGCCGTAGCGAACTACGTTGACGCTCTCATTGCGTCGCCCGGCAGGCTCTTCCGCCTTGCCGTCGGGCGTGTTGATGTCGGTGATGCTGCGCAGGGCCAGCGACAGCGTGCCGCTCTGGCGCGCGCGGGCGAGCGTCTCGGCCTGCTCCGGCTTCATTTCAAGCGTCGCGGTGCGGCCGACGAGGGTGTTGAGGCCCTCTTTTTCCTTCGGCGCCTGGTCGATCGCCAGTACGCGAATATTGGTGAGGATGATTTCGGACGCGACGACATCGGGGCCGTTGCGCTCCGGGTTCTTCTCGCGTTTGGAGAGGATCAGGTCGACGCGGTCGTTGGGCAGGATGAAGCCGCCGGCGCCGGTCTCTGGCGTGATCTCGGTCGAGATCGCGCGCATGCCGGTCGGCAGGATCGCGGCCATGAAGCCGGAGCCGTTGGCCTTGACCAGCT
>JAQSDT010000192.1 GCA_029946075.1 bacterium
CTCGCGTAAGCGTCGCCGCCTCGCGCGAGATGGATGCCGCCACCTGCGCTCGCACATGATCGGGTGCCCGCCACTGGACGCCTTCCTGCGCAACCAGTCGCTTGAGCGCTTGCAGGCTTTCCAGTTGCCTGGTGCAATGCTGGCAGGTCGCAACGTGCCGCTCGATCTGCAGCGAGTGCACCGCGTCGAGTTCGCCATCCACGAACCCGTGCAGCATCAGTTCCCACTCGGCGCAGCGGCTTGCCGTCACGGGGGTCACGTTTGCTTCTCCTGTTGCCACAGGTTCTGGAATTGCGTCCGTGCCCGCGCCAGCCGCGACATCACGGTGCCGATCGGGAGCGCCGAACTCTCCGCGATCTGGCGGTAGGACAATCCTTCCAGTTCGCGCAGCACCAGAACCTCTCGCAGTGCCCGCGGCAATTTGCCGAGAACGTGGCGGACAACGCCGGCTTCCGATTTGCGGACGAGCGCCTCTTCCGGCGTGTCTTCGTTGGCTGCGACGTCGTCGATGGAAAATTCCTTTGCGTCGTCGTGCCGATGAATATCGGCCTCCAGCCGCGCCTTGTGCCGGACCTCCAGCAACCAGTTGCGGTAACAATTGCGGACGATGGAGAAGATCCAGGCGCGGGGGTCGCCTCCCTGGTAGCCGGCAAAGCCGCGAAAGGCGCGCAGGAAAGTCTCCTGCACGATATCGTGCGCGGCGTCGGGGTCTCGGCTGAGAAATCGTGCAAAATTATAGGCGGCGTCGAGATGCGGTATGATCTCACGCTGAAACCGGCCGTAATGGTCGTCGATGCCTTCGGATGGAAAGCGGGCCGGCTCCCGGTACAATGCCGACGCCGGTCGGGATGCTGTTGCGCGTTCTGCCATCGCTTGGGTAACGACGTCGTGACCGTCTGCGGCCATGGCGCGATGCCCGAATTCTCTCCGAAGTGCGGCGATTGCTGCCGTGACATGGGGGGTGAACGAGTCCAGTAACGAGGCCGGCCAACGAAAGCCGGCCGCCAGTAGCGAACTCGCCGATATCGCACTCATGGAACGTGTTCTCCGGTGAACGCCCGAGCAAGGCCGGTCGCGTTTGGGGGGACGGATAGCTAGACCGCCAATCCGACCGGTTTATTCCTGCAAGTGCGCAGAAAAATCGTAGCTCACCAAACCGTGTTCCCGACCGCCCCGGAAAAGTTGCGGTAAGCGCGAATAAATTCCCGCCGATGCAGGTCTCTCTGATCGGACGCATCGCGCATTCCGCGCCCTGCGCCCGGTGATCGGGAGAATGTTCAATGTTAACCATGTCGCGCAGGGGGCTGCTCGCCTCCGCTGCCGTCGCTGCGGCTTTTGGCTTGCACGACAAGCCACTCGCCTTCGTCGACTCGGCCCACGCGGAAACGCCGCTGGAACCGGTGAATGGCGTCTATCGATACAGGGTCGGTTCGATCGAGGTGACCGCGGTCTATGACGGAATCTGGCGCAAGCCGCACGATCCGACCTTCATCAGGAATGCGTCGATCGAGGAGACGAAGGAAGCCCTCGCCAGGGCGGGCCTGACGACCGAATTCATGCCGATCCCGCTAAGCGTGATCGTGCTCAAGATCGGCGACAAGACCATCATGGTCGATGCCGGATCCGGCGTCGGCCAGTGGCAGGCGAATGCGACCAATCTGCCGGCCAACATGAAGGCCGCCGGGATCGAACGCAGCCAGATCAGTACCGTCCTGGTGTCGCATTTCCACCCGGACCACGTCTGGGGGTTGATGGAGAAGGGCAGCAACGCGGCGGTATTTCCCAACGCCGAACTGGTCGTCAGCAGCGCTGAGTATCGTTGGTGGACCGAGCCCGGCCGCGTCGAGAAGCTGGCGGAGGGGCGCCGGGCTGCCGGCAAGCGCATCGGCGACGTGTTTCCGACCTGGAAGAACTGGAAACTGGTCGAGGACAATACGGAGGTCGCGCCCGGCGTCCGCCTGCTCGCGGCGCCCGGCCACACGCCAGGGCATTCGGCCTTCCTGGTGACCTCGGGCAAGGACCAGTTGATGGTGTCGAACGACGCCATGTATGTGCCGGCGCTGCTGGCGCCGCATCCGGACTGGCAGGGCGCCTACGACCAGGACGGCGCGATGGCAGTCGCGACCCGCCGCAAGCTGATCGACCGCGTGATCGCCGACAAGATGATGGTGTGCGGTGCGCACTTCCCGTTCCCCGGCGGCGGGACGTTTACGAAGGACGGCAACGCCTACGCGTTCACCCCGATTGCTCAATCCTGATCGAGGCAAGGAGAACATTACCATGAAAGCCAAACTTCGTTCCGCTCTGGCCAGCCTGACATTGATCGCCGGTCTCGGCATTGCGCCTGCTCTGATGCCGGCACCGGCGTTCGCGGTCGACAACATGTCGGCGACCGATGCGCCGGACCTGACGTCGGTCCGTGCCAAATTGAAGGCAAGGGATTATGCATCCGCGCTTGCCGAACTGCGCGACCTCGCCGAGGACGTACAGCAGGCCGACGTCTATAACCTCCTGGGGTTTGCCTTACGCAAGACCGGCGACTTCAAGACCTCGCTGACCTACTACACCAAGGCGCTGGAGCTGCAGCCGGACCACAAGGCCGCCCGGGAATATCTCGGCGAGCTCTATGTCGAGACCGGCAATATCGAGAAGGCGAGGGAGCAGCTCGCCGCGCTGGCCAGGCTGTGCCCCGGCGGCTGCGAGGAGCGCGAAGACCTGCAGAAGGCCATCAGCGCCAAATCTGCCAGCAAGTGACACGAGCGGTCAGGACGAAGCGGGCGTTCGAGCGCCCGCTTCGTCCTGCTGTCAGGAAAGGAACGACGGCGATGGTACGAACAGACGTTGCGGCTTTCCAAAACCCGGTTCTGCTCGCGGCGCGCCTTCTGCTCGCGTGGATATTCCTCCATGAAGGGGTGTTCCTGCTCGCGAACTTCGGCACGGCGTCGTCGGCCGTGGGGAAGATCGGCGTTCCTGCTTTTGTCCTCGGCGCGACGATCGTACTGCAACTTCTGGCAGGCGCTGCGATCGCGCTCGGCTGGTGGACGCGGGCGGGAGCCGGGGCGCTCGGTCTGTTCTGCCTGGCGACGGCGATGCTGTTTCACACCAATTTCTCCGTTCGGAACGAGCTATTGCATTTCGAGAAGGATCTCGCGATGGCAGGCGGAATGTTTGTATTGATGCTGGGTGGCGCCGGCGCCTGGTCCGTGGATGCCGTGCTGGCGCGGCGCGCGTCGGCTGCGGTGGAGCGTCAAGACAAAGCGATCGCCGAAGCGTGAAGATGGCCTTCGCTGCGAGCTGGAATATCGATCCCGGCAAACCGGTCTTTCCTCTACGATCTGAGCAATCGTGCGACAGGTCGCCAAGTGGAGAAAATCAATGACCCGCTCAAAGCTGTTTGCTGCCGCATTCGTCCTGTCGGCCGTCGCCGCGACGCCGGCGATGGCCCAGCATGTGATCGACGAACCGGGAATGTATGCGTTCTACCGCCCGATAGGCGACCTCGGTATCGGCTCGGCACATTCGCCGTTCGACGCCAGGGCATTGGTCCCGCTCAATGGCGACACGCCTAGGATGGTTCGAAAGCCGCGCATATCGGCAGTCAAGCGCTGACGCATCTTCGTGGTTTCGATACCGGCAGCGCAAGCCGCCGGTATCTCACTCCGCCTTCTTCGCCACCGGCCGGCCGAAATCCGCTGCAGCGGAATCCTGGCCGATCTCGACGATGCCGCGGCGGATGGCGCGGGTGCGGGTGAAGTGCTCGAACAGCGCTTCGCCGTCGTTGCGGCGGATGGCGCGGGTGAGCTTCGACAGATCCTCGTTGAAGGTGCCGAGCATTTCCAGCACGGCTTCCTTGTTGTTGAGGAACACGTCGCGCCACATCGTCGGATCGGACGCGGCGATGCGCGTGAAATCGCGAAAGCCGCCGGCGGAGAACTTGATCACTTCCGACGACGTCACCTCTTCCAGTTCGTCGGCGGTGCCGACGATGGTGTAGGCGATCAGATGCGGCAGATGGCTGGTGATCGCCAGCACGAGATCATGGTGATCGGGCGTCATGATCTCGACCTTGGCGCCGAGCGCCGCCCAGAAGGCGCGCAGGGTTTCCACGGCCGCAGGATTGGTCCCCTCGGGCGGCGTCAGGATGCACCAGCGGTTGATGAACAGTTCGGCGAAGCCTGAATCGGGGCCAGAATGTTCGGTGCCCGCCACTGGATGCGCCGGAATGAAATGGACGGTCTTCGGAAGATGCGCGGCCATGTCCCGCAGCACCATGCCTTTGACGGAGCCGACATCGGAGACGATTGCGCCCGGCTTGAGATGCTGCGCGATTTCCTCGGCCACCGGTCCGCATGCGCCGACCGGAATGCTGAGGATGACCAGGTCCGCGTCTTTCACGGCTTCCGCATTGGTGGCCACCACGCGATCGACGATGCCGAGTTCCTGCACGCGCGCACGGGTTGCAGGCGAGCGCGCGGTGGCGACGATCTCTCCCGCGAGGCCCTGGGCGCGGGCCGCGCGCGCGATCGAGCCGCCGATCAGGCCGAAGCCGATCAGTGCCAACCGCTTGAAGAGTGGCTCGGTGCTCACTTTTGCCCCATGAATTCGGCAAGCGCCGCGACCACGAGGCGATTGGCTTCCTCGGTGCCGACAGTCATGCGCAATGCATGCGGCAGCTTGTAGTTCTTCAGCGCGCGCAGGATCAGCCCGCGCTTGGTGAGGAACGCATCCGCCTCGTCAGCGGTCTTGCCCTTCGCCTGCGGGAAGTGGATCAGGACGAAGTTCGCAACGCTTGGCGTGACTTCAAGGCCAAGCTTGCCGATCTCTTCGGTCAGCCACGCGCGCCACGTCTCATTGTGGACGCGGGACTTGTTCTGGTGTTCGGTGTCTTCCAGCGATGCGATGGCGGCGTCCGACGCGGGCGTCGAGACGTTGAAGGGGCCGCGAATTCGATTCACCGCATCGATAATGTTGGCAGGACCGTACATCCAGCCCACGCGCAGCGCCGCGAGGCCGTGAATCTTCGAGAAGGTGCGCGTCATCACCGTGTTGTCGGTGGTGGCGACCATCTCGATCCCGGCCTCGTAGTCGTTCTTCGAGACGTATTCCGAATAGGCCGCGTCGATCACAAGCAGCACATGCGACGGCAGGCTGGCGCGCAGGCGCTTGACCTCGTCGAACGGCACATAGGTGCCGGTCGGGTTGTTCGGATTGGCGAGCCACACCATCTTGGTGCGCGGCGTCACCGCAGCGAGGATCGCGTCGACGTCTGCGGTGTAGTTTTTCTCCGGCGCGATCACGTTGATGGCGCCGTTCGCCATGGTCGCGATCGGGTAGACCAGAAAACCATGGGTGGTGTGGATCGCCTCGTCGCCGGGACCGACGTAGGTGTTGGCAAGATAATTGAGAAGTTCGTCGGAGCCCGCGCCGCAGATGATGCGGTCGGGATCGAGCCCGTAGGTCTTTCCGATGGTTTCGCGCAGCGCGCGCGAGGTGCCTTCCGGATAATCTTCCAGATGATCGGCGGCGGCCTTGTACGCGGCAATGGCTTTCGGCGACGGCCCAAGCGGGGTCTCGTTCGCGGAGAGCTTGAATACGCGGCCGGTCAGTCCTGCGCCGCTCTTGCCCGGCGTGTAGGGTGCAATATCGAGAATGCCCGGCTTTGGCACAGGACGTGACATCAACGTAACTCCGAAAGAAGA
>JAQSDT010000193.1 GCA_029946075.1 bacterium
AGATGATGGAACGATCGGTGTTCGAAATCGTCAAGGCGCCGCTGGGCTGGTCGGTATTCGCCGACAACGTCAAGATCGGCGGCGTCTACGAATCGCGCGATGCGGCGGGAGGCCGCGGTGCTGGCGGCGTCCTTTACGGTGAGCGATGGCGGCGGCGTGCAGATCAACGTACCGGGCGCGGACGAGGAACGACCGCGATGGGCCGTCGCGTTCGAAATCGCCAATACGATTCTGCCTGGAGGCGCGCGGTAAATCGCGACTGAACAGATCAGCTAAGGTTTGAATGATGTCCTCCACTTCGCGGGAGGAAATTCGAACTAGCCTGAGGCCGTCCGCGCAGTCACGAGCCATGCGCGGATCGACACTGGCCGCCGTCGGTTTTCCGCCGGCGGCCTTTCATTTAATCGTACGGCGACACCGCGGGATTTCCGACGCGCATCCGCTTGATGCGGCGCACGGCCATCGGCGCGCCATCCGACAGATATTGCAGCTCGTATTTCTTGCCGCTCTTGTCGGTCGCCGTACAGGTGATCGAGGACAATTCGAGCGTCACGAAATTTCCGACCTGCTTGCACAGTCCGGCGGTCGATTCGATCGACGGCACCGGGAGGCCGTCGGCCTTCGGACGGTCCTTGGATTTCAGCAGCATCCGGTCGATCGGCAATTCGTAGAGATTGGCCTCCGGCCGCCGCCCGTTGTCGCCGGAGAAGGTGATGATGTGACTGTCGTCGCCGGGATCGTCGAGCGCCACGGTGAAATGGGCGCGGCCTTCCTCGGTCTGGAAGAAGGCAACGGCGCGACATGGAAAGTCCCGGCCCGCCACCTTGAGCATGCTGCACTTGCCCGACATCATCGCGAAGATGACCGTATCCGGCTGCTGTTTGCCGAGATCGTCCGAAGCCAGCGCGGACGTCGCCCCGAGGAGGGCAAGGGCGAAGGCATACCGGCCAAGGCGCAGGGTCATTTGGGATCGATAGGGCATGAGTGCCGGAGTGGCGAGAATCGGATGACGTCCGCCCCTACCATCAGGGCAAGATAACGCCGGTTTTGTGGTGCCGGAACCCGTCAATTGCCGGCGTTCAGGTCCCGGCCGAGCGGACCAGGGCGATTAGCTCCTCGCCGTAATGTTCGAGCTTCTTGTCGCCGATCCCCGCGATATTGCGGAGATCGTTGAGGCTGGCCGGCCGCGCGGCGGCGATGCCGTCGATGGTCGCATCGTGCAGTACCACATAGGCGGGCACGTTGCGCTTGCGCGCGATCTCGGATCGCCAGGCGCGCAGCGTTGCCGCAAGGCCGGCATCGGCGGGTTTGCCCTCGGCACGGGGGGCCAGATCGCCGCGGCGCGACCTGGTCCGGCTGGCGCGAACGCGCGTGCCGGCCGGCGCCTCGCGCAGCATCACCTCGGTTTCGCCCTTCAGCACGCCGCGCGCGCTTTCCGTCAGCTTCAGTGCGCCGAAGGCTTCGCTGTCCGCCTGCAGATGGCCCATCGCCACCAATTGCCGGACCACGGCGCGCCATTGCTTTTCGTTCAGCTCGGCGCCGATGCCGAACACGGACAGCTTGTCATGTCCGAACTGGGTGACGCGCTCGGTCAGACGCCCGACCAGTACGTCGATCAGATGCATCGCGCCGAAGCGCTGCCCGGTGCGATAGGCGCAGGACAGAAACTTCTGCGCAGCGACCTTGCCGTCTCGAAGCTGCGGCGGCGAGAGGCAATTGTCGCAATTGCCGCAATTGCCGGAGGTCGCGTCTTCGCCGAAATAGCCGAGCAGACGGCTGCGGCGGCAGCCGGCGGTTTCAGCCAGCGCCACCAGCGCATCGAGCTTGCCGATCGAAATGCGCTTGAACGCATCCGAGCCGGTGGATTCGTCGATCATGCGGCGCTGCTGCACGATATCGGAGAGGCCATACGTCATCCAGGCACTGGATGGCTTGCCGTCGCGGCCGGCGCGGCCGGTCTCCTGGTAATAGGCCTCGATGCTCTTGGGCAGATCGAGATGCGCGACGAAGCGGACGTCCGGCTTGTCGATGCCCATCCCGAAGGCGATGGTGGCGACGATGACGACGCCGTCCTCGTTGATGAAGCGGTCCTGGTTGCGCGCGCGCACGCCCGGCTCGAGCCCGGCGTGATAGGGCAGCGCCGGGATGCCGGCCCTGGTCAGCGCAACAGCGGTATCCTCGACCTTGGCGCGGGACAGGCAGTAAACGATTCCGGCATCGCCGGCGTGGCGCTCCTCGATGAAGGCCTTGAGCTGTGCCGGCGCGTTCTGCTTCTCGACGATTTCGTAGCGGATGTTCGGCCGGTCGAAACTCGCGACGAAGCTCGGCGCGCCGTCAAGGCCCAGCCGCGCGACAATCTCCTTGCGGGTCATCTCGTCGGCGGTCGCGGTCAGCGCAATGCGCGGGACATCGGGGAAGCGCTCGGCGATGGCGGAGAGGCCGATATATTCGGGGCGGAAATCATGCCCCCATTGTGAGACGCAATGCGCCTCGTCGATCGCGAACAGTGCGATCTTGGCCTGGCCGAGCAGGTTGAGACAGCGGGGCGTCAGCAGCCGTTCCGGCGCGACATAGAGCACGTCGAGATCGCCGGCCAGCAGCCGCCGTTCAACCTCCGATGATTCCGCAAACGTCAGCGTCGAGTTCAGCACGGCGGCGTTGACGCCGGCTTCGAGCAGCCCGGCCACCTGATCGCGCATCAGCGCGATCAGCGGCGACACCACGATGCCGCAGCCTTCGCGGAGCAGCGAGGGCAATTGGTAACATAGCGACTTGCCGCCGCCGGTCGGCATAAGCACCAGGCAATTGCCGCCCCCGGTGACGTGACGAACGATTTGTTCCTGCGCGCCGCGAAAGCCCGGCAAACCGAACACGGAGTTCAGCACCGACAATGCATCGGGTGCATCGTCGCGCGGGCGGGAAGCGGGCGCGGACACTATTGGTAGCTCGCCACGATATCCGACACCGCGCGTTCGAGCTGGTGCGCGGTGGCGCATTGGCGAACGACGGTGCAGAAAGTCGCATAGCGTGGCATTTCGGAATCGCCCCAGCCCCAGGCCATGCGGCCCTCCGGATTGAGCCAGACCAGCCGCTTCGACCGCTCCGCGATACGGCGCAGGATATCGGCGCGCGGGTCGAGATTGTTGCTGCGGGCGTCACCGAGAATGATCACGGTGGTCTGCGGCGTGACCGCGCTCATCCAGCCATGTTCGAAATCGTCGAAGGAGTTGCCGTAGTCGGACGAGCCGAACCCGACCTTGGACATGATCTCGGCCATCGCCTCTTCCGGCGACTTCGATTCCAGAATGTCGCTGACCTCGATCAGGTGGCCGGAGAACGCGAACGAGCGGACGTCGTCTACCACCTCGTGCAGGCTGTGGATCAGCAGCAGGAAGAAATCCGACACCCGCGCCACCGAGCCCGAGACGTCGCAGATGGCGACGATCTTCGGCCGGTCGCGGTGCCGGCGCTTCCAGGCGGTCAGGAACGGCACGCCGCCCCAAGCGGCGTTGCGGCGGATCGTACGGCGCACGTCGAGATGGCCGCGCCGCTGCCGCTTGCGCGGCTTGCTGTAGCGCTCGCGCAGCCGCCGCGCAATCTGGCGGATCAGCCGGCGCATCTGCTCGACCTGCCGCGGCTCGATCCGCGACAGCGGCGCGTTGCGCAGAATCTCGTTGCGGAGGTTCTCCGCTTCCTCGCGGCCGTACAGCATCAGCGCCTGCGAAACCGTATCGCGCACCGTGCCGCGCAATCCGTCGAGGGCGTCGGTCAGCCGTTCCGCCATCGCGGGGTTGGTCGCGGTGAGGTTGTCGAGATCGTCGCGCAGCCGCTGGATCCCCATCTGCTCGAGGATGCGATTGGAGAAGATGCCGCGCTGGGTAAAGTAGCGGATGTCGGACAGCGAGGCCGCGGCGGCCGCACCGGCGATGGCGGCCGAAATCTCGTTGCGGTCCTGCGAGAGCAGCATCTGCGCGAGCTGGCCGAGACTATCGGCCTGCTCGTCGCCGCCGCTGGTGTCGCCCGGCGAGTCCGAACCCGAATTGGAGCCGTCGGGCTCCTGCTCGTCCGTCTTGCCATCCTCGGCCTTGTTGTCCTCGGGCGGCGCTTGCGGCTCCGGCTGATCGAAGAACAGATCGAAGCAATCGCCGAGCGCCTTCTTTTCGTCCTGGGTCTTGGCGAGCGTCAGCAGGAAGGTGTCGCGCAGCACGGTGCGGTCGGCAAAGCCGACCTTGGAGACGGCGCGCATCGCGTCGATGCTTTCGGCCGGCGAGAGCCTGACGCCCGCACCCCGCGCCGCACGAAAGAAGCGATGCAGGTTTTCCCTCATCCGGCGCTACCCGAAGACGTTTTGACGGGAAGCCTTGGCGATGAAGGTGGAGACCTGCGGCATCGTGGCCTCGATGTCGGCCTCGTATTTCAGCAGGACGTTGAGCGTGTCCTTGACCATTTCGTGGCCAAGCTCTGTCGCCTGCAACAGCACCAGCACGCGCGCCCAGTCGATCGCCTCGCTCACCGAGGGCAGCTTCTTCAGGTCCAGCGTGCGGACCTCGTGGATGAAGCCGACCATCTGCTTGCGCAGCGTCTGCGATATGCCGGGCACCCGGCTCTCGACGATCCGCTCCTCGAGTTTCTGCTCGGGGAAGCCGATATGCAGATGCAGGCAGCGACGCTTGAGCGCATCGCCGAGATCGCGTTCGCTGTTCGAGGTCAGGATCACCGTCGGCGGCGCGACGGCGACCACGGTGCCGAGTTCCGGGATCGTGACCTGGAAATCGCTGAGGATTTCCAGCAGCAGCGATTCGAATTCGGCGTCGGATTTGTCGATTTCGTCGATCAGCAGCACGCAGCCGGCCGGCTGTTCCAGCGCCTGCAGCAGCGGGCGCGGCTCGACGAATTCCTTGGAAAAGAACACGTCGCCAAAATCATGCAGCTTGTTCAGCGCGGCCGGGAGCGTCTCCGCGTCGCCAAGCACTTCGCCGAGCTTGTCTTTCAGGATCTGCGTGTAGAGCAGCTGCTTGGCGTATTTCCACTCGTAGAGTGCCTTGGCCTCGTCGAGGCCTTCATAGCACTGCAGGCGGATCATCTTCAGGCCGCGCCAGGCGGCGATCGCCTTGGCGAGCTCGGTCTTGCCGACCCCGGCGGGGCCTTCGACCAAAATGGGTTTTTCGATCTGCTGCGACAGGTAGACCGCGGTCGCGATCTGGCGGCTCGCAATATAGCCTTGCGCCGCAAGACCGCTTTCCACTGCCTCGATCGAGGCCGAAGGCTTCAAATCAGCCACGGGGCTTCCACTCCGAATTCGATAGATTTCGGAGTGTTCTGCCTGCGTTCACGGCAAAGGACAAGCGCCGTTTGCTCATGGGAGACCGCAGTTTTCCGGTATTTCCGTCTAGCGCAATGCCAGCCCGGTGGCGGCTTCCAGCTCGCCGATCGCCTGCGCGGCGTTGAGCACCTTGATCGTGGTCATGCCCATCTCGCGCGCCGGCTTCAGGTTGATGCCGAGATCGTCGAGATAGACGCATTTCTTCGGGTCGACCTTCAGCGTTTCGATCATCATCTGGTAGATGCGCGGGTCGGGCTTGCGCAGACCGATTTTTGCGGATTCGATGACGTGGTCGAACAGCACCATCACCTCGGCGACATAGAGCGAACGGCCGCTGTGACTGCCGATGGCGTTGGCGGGCAAATTGTTGGTGA
>JAQSDT010000194.1 GCA_029946075.1 bacterium
CGATCAAGCGACCAGGAGAAAACGCCACATGAAACGCATCATTCTGATTGGAGCGGCGCTGGTTGCTTCGACGCTCGCCATGAGCCTGCCCGCTTCCGCCCGCATGGGCATTGCCCCCCTGACGTCGCCGGACAGCGAGATCATCCAGGTCAAGCATGGACACGGTCACGGCCATGCCCACCGGGGCGGTCGCGGTCACCACTACGGATGGTCGCGCGGCCGAGGCCATCACTATGGTTGGCGTCATCGCCGCCATCACTAGAGTCGTATCCGTTTCGATTGAATCGAAACGGGGCTCTAGAATCCCTGTTTGACGGGTTTTCTTGACGCGAACCGGGTCCACTTCGCTGGAAAACGCTCCGGTCAGAAAGCGTTCTCATTTTCGCTGCGCTCCCTGTCGTCACCCATTGCCCAGACGACATGGAAGCGCAGCGATGCGAACGGCCGCGCCCCTGGGTGCGGCCGGTTCAGCATCTGGCTGGACAGGCAGGGTCAGCCCAGTTCCATCTCGACGGCGATCCGGATCAGGTCCGAATGATTTTTGGCGCCGAGTTTCTGCTTCAGCAGCGACGTGGTGTTGGCGACGGTCTTGTAGGAAATGTCGAGCGTATCGGCGACTTCGACGATCTTGTCGCCACGGCCCAGCAGCCGCAGAATTTCCAGCTCGCGCGGGGTCATCTGCGATGCCGGACTGGCCTTGATCGATGCCCCGGAGAACGTCACGGCTTCCGCGAGTTGCGGCGAGATAAAGTTCTCGCCGGCCGCGACCTTCCGCACCGCTTTCACCAGCATCCGCGGGTCGTCTCCCTTGGAGACATAGCCCTGCGCACCCATCTCGATCGCACGTACGACGAACGCGGGATCATCATTCATGCTGAACATGATGATCCTGGCATCCGGATCATCCTTGCGGATACGCCGCATCAGTTCGAAACCGGAGACGTCAGGCAGTTTGATGTCGATCACGGTAACGTCCGGCTTCCGCGCCAGATAGACCCGGTGCCCGGACCTGGCGTCAGAAGCTTCGTCGATCTTCAGGGAATTATCGGAAGCAAACAGCGCCCGGCATCCGGATAAAATCACCGGATGATCGTCCACAATCAGTACTTTCGTGGCGGCCTTGCCAGAATTCTGCATCAACTCTTTCCTGTTCAGGATATGTAGATAACCAGCAAGGATTGAAAAGGAAAATCTGCGGTTGCAGAATTAGAATAGCGCAAATGTGGGAAAAGCTTTCACTTCGCACGCGGCTCCTTTTGCCGCTCGGCCTGATGTTCCTGGCAACCCTTGTAGCAGGCGTCATATCGCTGCAGGTATTTGCAGAAGGTCAGCTGCGAGAAGAGAACGAACCTACCTTGCGCGCGGTCGGGGCAGTCGCGCTGGCGCTCAACGACGCGTTGCAGACGTCGCCCGATCCGCAAGCAACACTGCATGCATTCGTGCAGGGCCTCGGAACGTCCCACGCCATTCGTTTCCGGCCAGCGGGAGGCCGCCCGGAAACCAGTGCGACCGAGACACGAACACTGCCAGGGCGCGTGCCCGCATGGTTCGTGCATCTCCTCGACATTCCCGAACTCGGGGCGAGCTTCCCCGTATCGATCGAGGGCAAGCCGGTTGGAATGCTCGTATTTGACCCCGATCTCGCCGCCGACATCTACGAGAAATGGATCGGCTTCCTGGCGATCGCGTTTGCGGGGCTCGCGCTGATGCTGCTGACCGGCACCATTGCCTATCTTACGACCGGTACCGCACTCGCGCCGCTGCAGCGTCTCGGCCACGGCCTGACACGAATGCGCCAGGGAGATTACGGCCACATGATCGCTGCGACCGGACCACCCGAGCTTCGCGACAGCGCGCTGGAAGCCAACGAACTCGCGCGCACGCTCAGCCAGCTTAGTCATGACAATCGCGCCTTGCTGCGCCGGATCGTTTCACTGCAGGACGACGAACGCCAGATGATGGCGCGCGAGCTTCACGACGAACTCGGCCCGCTGCTGTTCGGCATTCGCGCCAACGCGGTTGCCTTGCTGGAAGCGATCCCCTCAAACACGGCAGGACTCGTATCCGCGGCAGAGGGCATTCTGAAGTCGGTAGCGAATTTGCAGCTCACCAACCACCGTATCCTCGACCGGCTGCGTCCGCTCTATATCGAGGAGCTCGGGCTTGTGAAGAGCATCGAGACCTTGCTGCGCAATGTCAGGGCGCAGGCGCCCGGATTGCAGCTGACATCGCAGATCGACGCGAGGTTGAATGCGATCGACGGGTTGCTGTCGCAAACGGTGTACCGCGTCATCCAGGAAGCGTTGACGAATATGCTGCGGCACGCGAACGCCAGTGCGGCCCACGTCAAGGCAACGCTGGATCACGCGAAGGTGACCGTCGAAATATCCGACGACGGCGTCGGCTTCCCCGCGGACCGGAGGTTCGGCCGCGGGTTGACGGGAATGCAGGAACGCGCGCGCGCGCTGAGCGGAGCACTGGATCTGTTGCGCGAGGGCGGTCGCACGCTGGTGCGGTGTCGCCTGCCGGCGGGAGATTCCTCGTCTGCCCCCGGGAGCGCCGATTAGGCGTTACCGAGGGCGGGCTCCAGTCAGGGTTCGTTCGATCGATGCAACCTCAGTGAACGTGGACAAGTCAATAAGTCGCGCCGCGGGTAACGATGACGGCCGGGCGGCCGACATGATCGGGGCATGGTCCTCTGCTCCGTCCCCAGCGCATCGACAACGGACCGGATAGCCGCTCACTCCCATTGTCGCTATCGGGAAAAAGTGGCAATAGACGGGAAATGCGTCCTCGAAGCGCATGATGCAATGCGAAGAGTGGCTCATGGCCGAGTACCGTATTTACGTGATTGGAAGCGACGGACATATCGTCAGTGCCAGGCCGCTGATCTGCGATGACGACGAACAGGCGATCGAGCGCGCCAATGCCGACCTTGCAGGTCAACCCGTTGAGATCTGGAGCGGCGACCGGTTCGTGATCCGGCTGTACGCGGATCGCTAGCCGCCGGCCGTTGCGAAGGCTGCTGGCATGGGCGTGCAACTGGTTTTCCGGATCTTGCCGTCCTGCGCGAAGCCAAACACGATGCGCACAGGGGCGCCCTCGTGACTGAGATAGTCGAGGACGACTTCCTGCGCCACGGGCGTGATTTCCTCGAGCCCGAATGCATTGGGCGCCAGCGCTCCGAGACGCGGTCGCCAGTAGGCTTCCAGCGCCGCGCGGCCATTGCAGATCCTGGCGTCGCCGCACTCGCATTCGAGCGTCGCGTCGTCAGCATAGAGATCGAGCAGCGCAGCAAGATCGCGATTCCTGCACGCGTCCAGCCAGTCCACCGCCAGGGCGATCCGATCGAAATTTTCAGTCAAATCCGGAAATCCCCTCCATACCGCCGGATCACGAATCCCCGACGCAGCAACTCATCTTGCTCGCGGCCGGCGGGACGTCGAGCGCCGGGTTTTCGGTGAAGAAGCCAGCCGGGTGCAGCGCGAAGCCGGCCGTGATCACGGGCTGGACCGGAAAATCCTCGGGACGGGGAATATGGTGCAGGCCGAAGCTGTGCCAGACCACGAGGTCGGTATCGACGAGCGGCCGGTCCGCGGCCGTCCAGGCCGGCAAGCCGTCACCACCGCTGCTCTGGTTGGGATAGCGGCCGGCCGCGAAAATCTCGTCGGGATGATAGGCCGTCACCCATAATTGCCGCATCATGAAAGCGGCGCGCCGGGCCACCATCGACTCCGGGCTGGAGAAGGTCGGCACCGGACTGAGCGGCAGCAGCTTGTAGGCGGTGGGCCGCCCGAGCCCGTTGCGGGCCTCGGCGCTTTCGATCTTCCAGTAGCGCGCGGCGTTGAAATCGACATTGCGCTGCGCCTTCTGCTCGGTTTCGAGCACGGTCTCGCGGATGGTGAAGGCGTTGCCGTACGGATTGTCGCCACCGATCGGCAGCGCCACCGTATCGACCTCGACGACCCGATTCTGTTCGCCATCGACGGCCATGTCGAGACGCATGTTGAAGATGTGCTGATGGTAATGCGCATAGACGCCGGGCGAGACGACGGTGCCGTATGCGGGCGCTTCGCCCGGCCGCAACCCGGCGGTGTTCAGGATGCCGGTCGCCTTCATCTCGAAATGAATCGATCCGTCCTGATGGAAGTACCAGAATGCGCCGTATTCGTAATTGCCGACGGTGGAGATCGACGAGATCACCAGGCGGCGGGCTCGCCGGACGTCCACCTCGCCGGTGAACAAATCGGTGTGCTTCCACAGGATGCCGAAGTCTTCCTCGTGCAGGCAGATCGCGTTTTCGATGCAATAGGGCTCGCCCTTGCTGTCGGCGAGCCAGCCGTCGAAATATTTGATCGAGCCAAGGCAGTCGCAGCCCAGCGTCAGCGAGTTGGCGAGAACGCCAATGCCGTATTCGCCGACATCGAAGGCGTTCTTGCGAAAATGGCCGCCGCCGGGATGCCCGTACGGCACGACCATTTCCGACAGCGCCGCACGGTGCAGCACCGGCCGCAGCTTGCCGTCATCCTCATAGCCGATCGTATGCAGAACCAGCCCCTCGCGCGCATTGAAGCCCACGCGAAACCGCCATTTCTGCCAACGAACCTCGTTGCCTTCGACCTCGAAACTCGGGCCGGCCGGCTGCACGATTTCCAGCGGCTTCACGTCCTCCCGGAAGGCGGTGCGATAGCGGGCCGCATAGTTGCGGTTCTGCATCGGCACATCGGCTTCGCCGTAATCGTCGACGCGCAAAACCTCCGCGCGGTCGAGATCGATGACCGCGCAAAGTCCCTCGATCGGATGCGCATAGCCGTTGTCATGCTTCTCGCTGCGGTACCAGCAGAAGGTATGCGACAGGCGCCTTCCCTCTTCATCCGGCAGACCGTAATTACCGGCCGACCATGGATCGACCTGCACGTTGTCGATATCGGTGATGCCGCGCCGCGCCAGCGCCGCCCGAAATCGCGGATCGGCGCGCGCCACCTCGCCGACCAGCAGGATGTCGTCGATCAGGATACGCGGGCGCACGCCCGGCACGTGGCGCCAACTGACCACCCTGCCGGCGACGAGATCGACCCGCGCTTCCCAGACCTGGCCATTGGTACGGTCGAAAGCGCAGACGAAGGCTTCGCGCGGAAAGGAATCGCCCGGCTGGACGCCTTGCACGACGCGCTTGTCCGGCTCATGCAGGCTGATGGTTTCGAACATCATGCCCGGGCCGAGATCGTGGGCGGCCCGCACCGCCGCGGCGGCGCGCCGGATTTCGTCCGGCGTCAACGGATCCAGCGGATGGGTCGGCTCGGCGACGGCGCGGATTTCTGCAACGGTATCCTGCATGCGGAATCCTCTCGACGCTCCGATCCGCGGATCGGAACGGCCTCTGCGGCTCGTGCACAATTTGCGCCGGTGCGAGACTTCAGGCCCGCCGCTGCGCACGCCACCATACGCCGAACGCGATCACCACCGCAAAGGCCAACGTGAACCAGGTGACGGCGTATTGCATGTGGTCGTCCTTGAGCCGGACGGTGAGCGGACCGGGTTTCGGAATACCGCTGTCGGGCACGGGCTGCGCGAGGTCGATGTAGAAGGGGGCGGTGCCCCTGTCACCAGCGTCCCAGCGCAGCGCCCTTGCCATCGAAAGATGGTCGCGGGTGAACCAGAGCCGCTTATCGAGATTTTCCGGCGGCGTCAGTG
>JAQSDT010000195.1 GCA_029946075.1 bacterium
TTCTTCGGCGTTGAGTCGGAAATTAACCGGCAGCAGGATGGCACCGAGCCGCGCGACCGCACCGATCAAATCGATCATTTCGAGTGAGTTTTGCGAAAGGATGGCGACGCGGTCACCTACCTTGACGCCCTCGCGGGCAAGACCTGCCGCCAGCCGCTCGATCCGTCCGAGATAGTCGCGATGGGTGATACGCTTGCCTTCGAACACGAACGCAGTGCGGTCGGGAAAGAGTTGCGCGTTGCGGCGGTAAACATCCGCGAGTGTGAAATCCTTGAGAGTCATCGATTCCTCGATATGATGCACGATCTGCCTATCGCAAAGTGCTCCACTCGAAGAAGAATCTTCGAAGCCTTCGCTCGCAGCGCTCTTTGTCAACTCTCGAATTTTGGCTCACGCTTTTCGAGAAAGGCGGCGATACCTTCCTGTGCGTCTCGATGCATGAACAGAAGCGGAAAGCCATCGATTGCGTGCCGCATCTCATCGCCGCCGAGGCCGCGGTTGTAAAACGATTTGGCCATCTGCACCGCAAGCTTTGGTTTCGATGCAATTCGTTCGGCAAATTCCAGGGCCGCCTTGAGCAGATCGCCATGTGGTACCACTCGTAGTACGAGGCCTAGTCTGAATGCCTCATCCGCGCTGATAGGATCGCCGAGGATACTCATTTCTTTGGCCTTGGCACGACCAACCAAATCGTGCAGGCGTACAATCGCAAAACCTGGAAGAAGTCCGAGCTTGATCTCTGGCACCGCGAAGCGTGCGCGATCAGATGCGATGATAAAGTCCGAAGCGATCGCAAGTTCAAAGCCACCGCCGAACGCAATACCATTGACGGCGGAGATAACGGGTTTGCGGCAATTCTCTGGTGCCGCTAATACCGCTAAAGCCTCAATCATAAACTTGCGTACCGTGTCCGGATCAAAGTTGAAGCCGCTAATATCGGCACCAGCGCAAAATGCTTTGTCCCCGTTGCCGGTGATGATGGCGACGCGGACGTTGTCGTCTTCATCCACTTTCTTCAGGCCATCGAGAATACCCTCACGGATGCCTGTGCTGAGCGCGTTAAGCTTGCCCGGTTCGTCCAGCGTAAGGATGGCGATCTTCCCTTTGGTTTCATAGTTGACGCTGCCTAGTCTCATCGCAGTCTCCCTTACGCTATGGCGCCATGTCTTTAGCGAAACGCGCTGAAATCCGGCTTGCGTTTCTCGAGGAATGCATTGGCGCCTTCCTGCTGTTCTTGTGTCGTGAAATAGGCGGGGGCTACCTCGCGGACGAGGTCATCCATGTCGCGCTCCATGATCGGCGCCATGTGATAGTAGAATGAGCGCTTGAGAATCTTCAGGCAAGTGGGGCTCAAAGCCAGGAGTTCGTCGCAATATTTCCTTACCTCGACGTCGAGCTCGGCCATCGGAACGACGGAATTAGCCAGCCCCCAGTCGAGTGCTTGTTTGGCGGTGTAACGTCGCGCCAGCATCCAGAGCTCGCGCGCGCGCTTGTGGCCAAGCACATTGGCGCTGTGCGAAACGATATAGCCTCCCGCCGGGGAGCCAACACGCGGACCGTTCTGGCCGAAAATCGCATGCTCTGCGGCGATGGTAAAATCGCAGAAATAGGCGATGTGGTGTCCGCCGCCAATCGCGTAACCGTTGACACGCGCGATCACCGGTTTTGGGCATTCGACGATGTGGCGGTTGAAGTTGAATTTCAGTCCTTCGAGCCCGCTCTTGCCGCCGGCATCCTTCTCCCAGTTGACGTCGCCGCCGACGCAGAACGCGCGCTCGCCGGAGCCGGTGAGGACGATGACGCCCACTTTCTTGTCTGCGGTTGCCTCGAGGATCAGCCGCTCCATCTCTACGATGTTATCGCCGGTAAAGGCGTTGAGGGTCTTTGGCCGATTGATGGTGATGGTCGCGACGTAGTCCTTGACGTCGTACATGATCTCTTTTTCGGACACGATGTAACTCCATTTTGTTCTGGCGAAATTAGCGGCCGACCTCAGCCGATCATGGTGTATCCGCCTGACACCGACAGGACCTGGCCGGTGACGTGACCTGCGGCGGCGGACGACAGAAACACTACGGCGTTGGCGATATCGTTCGGGCGACCCAGCTTGCGCAGCGGCAGCGCCTTGGCCACCTTCTCGAATTGTTCCGCCGTGAACATTGAATCTGGTTTTGTCCACATGCTGTTGATACCAACTTCTTCCGTATCCACGGGAACAGTGACGCCAGGACAAACGACGTTGCAGCGGATGCCATAGCGGCCGTTCTCTTTGGCAATGGTCTTCATGAAAGAATTAACGGCGGCCTTGACGCCACCATAGACCGCCTCGCGCGGCTCGCCCGAGCGGCTTGCGTCGGAACTGATCGACACGATAGCGCCGGCACCCTTCGGAATCATGATATCGAGCGCACATTTGGTGCAGTTAAGCACGCCGACGTAGTTGATCTTGATGATCTTGTCCCAAAATTCGGGCGTTGTTTGCGTAAAGAACATCAGCTGATCCCAGCCAACGTTATTGACGAGCACATCGACCGTGCCATGCTTCTCGGTAGCGGCCTTGAACATGGCTTTTACCTGATCGAGATCGGTCACGTCGGTCTTGATTACCTGAACGCTGGCAGCGCCATTCTTCCGCGCAAGTTCGGCAACTTTTTCAGCCTGCGCCTGGTCGAGATCGCCAACCGTAATGTTGGCGCCCTCGGCTGCAAACCCGAGCACAATCGCCCGGCCGATGTTGGAGCCGCCGCCAGTGACGACGACCGATTTGCCCTTCAGATTGAGATCCATATTCGTCACTCCCAGTTCTACAATTGAATTACAATTGCTTGAATTACGGTTGCTGCTCCGGCTCCACGACCACTACAACCGCGTTGCGCTCGACGGTCTCGCCCGGCCGGCAATTGACTGCCGTCACCACGCCGTCGATTTCGCAACTGATCCGCAACTCCATCTTCATCGATTCCAATATGGCTGCGATATCGCCCGCCTTGATCGTATCGCCGACTGCGACGTTGACCTTCAGGATCATGCCCATCATGGGCGCACGCAGCTCGCCGCTGGTCTCGGCGACCGCGCTGATGTAGGTGAGATAGGGGATCGCCGTCAACGTGTGGACGCCGCGGCGATCATGTACGAAGATGGTTTGGTTTTCCTGATAGATGCGCACCGTCTCACGGCGTGTCCCGACAATCGCGGTGAAGCTGTCGTCGTTGAGCGGAATGAGTCTGACCGGCAGCTTCTCGTCGTTGATGCCGACAATCATCGAGCCGTCAGCCTTGAGCGGCGCGAATCGGATCTCCGCGCTCGCGCCAGCGGTTTCGAGGTGCAGGATCGGAATCGGTGACAATCCGTCGCCACCCGCTGCCATGTGCCATCCAGTCATTTCGCGAGACTGCCACGGCCCGCTGGCGGCTGGCTGGCGTTGCCGGATCATCCAGAAGTACGCGCCCAGCGCCAACGCCTCGGTGTCCAAATCCGTTGCCGTGTCGACCAACTGGTCGATCTGCTCGTCGATCAGGCGTGTGTAAAAGGTGGCGCTTCGCGTCGCTGGCAGACCGAGCAAGCGCCTGAGAAATCCCTGATTGGTCGTAATTCCAAAAATCGAGGTCTCGTCAAGAGCTCGCTCGAGCTTGTCGAGTGCCTCGTCGCGTGTCTCGGCGTGAGCGATGAGTTTCGCCAGCATCGAGTCGTAATAGGGCGTGACGACCGATCCGCCTTCGACGCCGGTCTCGACGCGAATCCCATCGGCGGGAAATCTGGCGTAAGCGAGGCCGCCGGTGCAGGGCAGAAAATTATTTGCTGGATCTTCCGCGCAGATGCGCGCCTCGACGGCATGCCCGCTACATGTCACCTCATTCTGCGTAAACGGCAGCCCTTCTCCGGCGGCGATCCGCAGCATCAACTCGACAATATCGATGCCGGTGACCATCTCGGTCACGGGGTGCTCGACCTGGAGACGTGGATTGACCTCTAGAAAATAGTAGGCGTCGCCGCTCAGGATGAATTCTACCGTGCCGACGCCACGATAGTTGAGGCGTTTGCCAAGCCGCACCGCGTCTGCGGCGATGTTCTCGCGAAGCGCAGCGGACAGATTGGCAGCAGGCGCTTCCTCAATGAGTTTCTGATGACGCCGCTGCAATGAGCATTCGCGCTCGAACAGGTGAATGACGTTACCTTCGCCGTCGCCGGCGATCTGCACCTCGATGTGGCGTCCACGCTCGACCAGCTTTTCGACGATCAATCCAGAATAGCCAAAGGAATTTTTCGCCTCGCGCATCGCTGATTCAATTTCACCGGAAAGGCCGGCAAGAGTGGAGACGGCGCGCATTCCCTTGCCGCCTCCGCCGGCCGCTGCTTTCAGCATTACCGGAAGCCCGAGTTCACGCACGATCCTGGTGATCTCGGTGGCGTCTTCACTCGGCGTCTTGCTACCCGGGACGATCGGCACAGTAGCGGCCTCGGCCTCCTGCTTCGCGGAAGCCTTGTCGCCGAGCCGCTCGATCACGTCAGGGGTCGGTCCAATGAAGACCAGACCTGCCGCCTCGACCGCACGGGCGAACGTGGCATTCTCGGCAAGAAAGCCAAAACCGGGATGAATGGCCTGCGCGCCCGTTGTTTTCGCAGCGGCGATTACCGCATCGATCTGCAGGTAACTGTCGGATGCGGCGGCGCCCCCGATCTCGATGGATTCGCCGATCACCTTCACGTGCAAGGCGTCGGCGTCGGCCGACGAGTGAACGCCGGCGACTGCGACCCCGAGCCGATGGCAGGTTCGAGCGATTCGGCAGGCGATCTCGCCGCGATTGGCAATCAGGACTTTCTTGAACACGGAACTATATCCTCTGTCATCACATCCTGAACACGCCGAAGTCGGTTTCCTGCCGTGGCAGGCGTCCGGCCAGGTCGAGCAGCAGCGCCATCACGTTGCGGGTCTCGAGCGGATCGATCACCATGTCGCACCAGGTGTTGCGTGCGAAGTTGTAGGCGTTCGCAAAATCCTCGAAGGTCTTGCGCACTGGCGCGCGGTAAGCCTCACGCTCTTCGTCGGTCCAGTTCGTGCCGTCGCGCTTGTGGATATCGTCTTTGACCATGGCGAGCGTGTTGGCGGCCTGATCCGGCCCCATGATCGCCGAGCGCCCGTGCGGCCACATCATCATCGCATGAGGCTTGAAGGCACGGCCGCACATCGCCAGATAGCCGGCGCCATAAGAATTGCCGATGATCAGTGTGTATTTAGGCACGTTGGCGCTGGCCATCGCCGTGATCATCTTGGCGCCGTGCTTGGCGATGCCGCCTTCTTCAGCCTCGCGCCCGACCATGAAGCCGGTGACATCGGCCATGAACAGCAGCGGGATATTGCGCTTGCAGCAGAGGTCGATGAAGTGGGTCGCCTTCAGCGCGCATTCGGAAAACAGAACGCCGTTGTTGCAAAGGATTCCGATTTCAAACCCCATGATACGCGCAAACCCGGTGATCAGGGTCTCGCCATACAGCGGCTTGAATTCGTGAAACTCGCTGCCATCGACCAGCCGCGCAACAATCTCTCGATTGTTGGTGGGAATACGCGGGTCCGTGCTGATCAGCCCATAAATATCCCTGGGGTCGAAGCGCGGCTCACGCGTCGGTGCCACGTTCCACCGCTGCGCGAGAATGTCACCGAGATTGGCGACGATATCGCGGGTAATCGCA
>JAQSDT010000196.1 GCA_029946075.1 bacterium
AGAATCGTGCCGTCGATCGTCGATTTTCCGCAACGAAGCCGTGCGGGCACCGAACCCGGCCTGCGGTTCTCCAGCGAGCGCCGGTCCCCGGCGCTCGACGAGCGCAGCGATGCGACCATATTGCCCCGGAGCTGCGAGACCCGCCGGTTGGTACCGTTGACGAGACCGGAAACCAGCCGCGCCTGGGATTCGATTTCCACCGAACGGTTGGAGATCTTGCCGACGTTCCGCGACACCGTTGCAACCCCCTCCGACGCTTCGGACAGGCTGCGCGCGACTTCGCGCAGCGTCGCTTCCTGCTGTTCGGCGGCCGACGCTACCGCGCCGGTCAGTTCCTCGATACCGGACACCGTCGTTCCGATCCTGCTGATCACGCCGACGCTGTCCTCGGTCGCGCGGCAGATGTCCTGGATCCGGTGAGAAATGTCGTCGGCCGCGTCGCTGGTCTTGCGCGACAATGCCTTGACCTCCTGCGCGACGACGGCAAATCCCTTGCCCGCCTCTCCGGCGCGGGCCGCCTCGATGGTCGCATTCAGCGCCAGCAGGTTGGTCTGGGCCGCGACCTCCGAAATCAGACTGACCACGTTGCCGATCCGCGCGGCCGCTTCGTTCAGCGATGCCACCGTAGCGCTGGCCTGCCGGGACTCATCGACGGCATCGTGGGCGAAGCGCGCCATTTCGACCGCTCGCCTGGCGATCTCGCGGCCCGCGGCGGAAAGCTCCTCGGTCGCGGCGGAAACCGACGTCACGCTGGAGGTTGCCTGTTCCGAGGCGGCGGCGACCTGGCACGCTTCGGATGCGATCGCCTGCGCATCGGAAACCGACTGTTCGCCGCGGTGCGCGGCATCGTTGCTGATGGTCAGGACTTCGGCGACCGCGCCGTCGAGATCGGCTTCGAGAATCTCGCACATTTCTATCAGCGCATCGCGGCGCTCCTTGTCGGCGGTGACGCCGAGTTCGAGCATGTGCCTGTCGTTTTGCTGAACCCTGACGGCGTTGTCGCGAAACACCTGGGTCGCGGCAGCCATCAGGCCGATCTCGTCGCGCCGGGAGAGGAAAGGAATGGCAGCGGTCAGGTCGCCATCGGCGAGCCCGCGCATTGTTTCGGTGAGCCGGCCGATCGGCCGCACCACGCCGAGGATGATGCCGGCAAGTCCCGCGGCGATCAGCAGACAGACGATCCCGGATATCGTCCAGACCGCAATCTGGAACCAGGTGACGCGCGCGTTGGCCTCGTTTTCCAGCGCGGCGTTACCGTCATTGGCGCTCTTGACGATCTCGTCGATGATCGAGCGGTGCGCCGTGTAGGCAGAGGTCAGCTCGGCATAGGCTTTCTCGGCCGCCGCCGCATTGCCGCGTTCGAGCGCCGGCAATTGCTGTTCGGAGGCACGCCAGAACCGTTGCACGTGTGCATCGGACTGCTCGATCAGCTTCTGCTTCAGCGCGGAACCCAGCTCGGACTTGCGCCAGTATTCGCGGCGGTCGTCATAGTCCTTGCGAAGCTCGGCCAATCGCGCGCGACGGGCGGCCAGCGATGACGGATCGCGCATCGCCAGCGTCGCTTCCAGATACGCCTCGATGACGTATGCCGGCGGCGGCAGGATATCCGCGACGAGGTCGTTGCCGAGCTTGATCTTGGAATAGAGCGGCCCGCCGACTCGCAGATCGTTCAGTGCAAAATTGCTGACGGCGACCACCGTCGCAAGACCGATGCCGGCAACGACGGCGAACATCAGAACCAGTTTCGAAATGGAAATACGCCTCGTCATCCGATCCTCGTCGATGCATTTGTTTCCACGAGGGCGAGTCGTGCCGCCGCATTGCGAACGGCCGACAAATCGATCGCCAGCCTTGCCTGCTCGGCCTCCAGCCGTTCGCGGACCGGCCCGTCCGGCAGCGATTTGCACAGGCCCCTGATGTGGTCGAGCGTGCGCGACAGGGTGTCCATGACGGTCCGGATCGACTCGGCCGGTCGTGTGACGGCCTGATCGTTGCTGGTTTCCGCTTCGGAGACATCAGGCCTCGCGCTGCGCAACTGAATGACGTTATGCATCTTGAATTTCCACCCGTAACGCTCCGAGGCCCGAACCGAGCGCTGCCAGGCACGGCTCATGAGCTGTCGTCCAACATATAAAGGCGATCGCCCAGGAGCATTTAAGCCGGCTATCGGAAATGTGCAGCGGATCAAAAAAATGATGCAGGACGCAGATGCGCCTGGCCCATCTCCGTGTTCGAGCGGGAGACCGCATTAGGAGAAAATTAACCATACTGGCGCCAGCTGGAATCGCGCCTGTTTCACCGCCGGGTCGCTGTTAGTTCGACGGATTTCCGATATGCTTTTCAGAACGCTGCGGTCGTCACCGGCTCTCAGCCTCGAGCGCTACGCCGACATCGATCATTTTCGCGAAAGCGAGCGGTATGCGGGCGCGGAAAGCATCCCGCTCGGAACCGGCGAATTCTCCGTGCTGCGCGCCCGCCTCGCACTTCCGTCCTGCAATCTGTCGCTGGTCCGAACATTCCCGCGCCTCATCAACGGCTTTGAAATGCCGGGCAGGATGATTCTCGTCATCCCGATGGACGACGTCGCCTCCACCAAGGTGAACGGCGAGCCGATCGGAGGTCATTCGCTGCTCCTGTTCAAGGGCAACGCGAACTGCACCGTCCACGAGCCCGAAGGCCGCCTCGTCGCCATCGTTTCGGTCCCGACCGCCGGGCAGGATCTCGGTTGGCAGGATTTCGGCGACGGCCACCTGCTGATGCGGCTGCAGCCGTTTCAGATCGCATCGCTGCAACGGCTGATCCGGAACGTGCTGGAACTCGCGGCCGTGCAGCCCGACATCATCCGATCCCCGGACATGCTTCAATCCCTCAATACGGTCTTGTTCGCAGCGCTCGACGCGGCGATGTGCGCCGGCGAAATCTTCGGCCTGCAACGCCGCAGGACCATGGACCGCTACAAGAGCATTCTGGACGGGATCGATGCCGTCATCGCCGTGTACCCGACCGAGGACCTCACCTGCGAAAGCCTGGCCGCCGAGCTCGGCGTCTCCGTACGAACGCTGCAGACCGCGACACAGTCGGTTTGCGGCGCAGGTGCGCACCATTACAGCCGGCTGCGCCGGCTCTGGTCCGTTCGGCGCCAGTTGCGCACCGGCGCCGCGGGACTGACCGTGAAGGCGAGCGCGCTTGCCAACGGCTTCGGCCACATGGGCGAGTTCTCCGGCATCTACCGCTACGCCTTCGGCGAGACCCCGTCCCAGACGCTCGCCCGTTCCAGGCAAACGCCGGTACGGCGGACCTACGCCGCGTTGGCGCCTTCCTGACGGCTGGCCTCGAACAGGAACCAGGTACGGCGTTCGGTCTCGTCGATGTACAATTCAAGCAGTTGGGCCGTGCCCCGGTCCTCGTTGTCGTCGGCCAGCTTGTGTGTCTTGCGCATCGCCGCCGCCATCTTCTTGTTATCTTCCATCAGTTCGCGCAGCATTTCGCGAAGGCATCCGCCAGCAGCACGTTGAGCGCGGCCGAAACCTTTTCGACGGCGGCCTGCGGCAGATCGATCGGCGTATCGAGGTCGGGGGATACCTTGCCGGATTTGTTGTTGGCTTTGCTCACGATGCACCTTCCTGTTAGGAACCGGACAGCGCGGCCAGTGGACATCGGCCGCCGAACCACCTAACGCATCAATTCCCCGCCGGTTCCTGCACCGGGAACCGTTGCTTGCCGGACGCTGCCCGAATGGACGAATGGATCGACTATTACGATTCAACGCATACGATCTATGCGAGCAAGCTGCATCGCGACCTGCATTTCCAGATCATCGCGCGCGACATCATCGGCCATATCTCATCGCCGGACGCCGTGGTGCTGGACTATGCCTGCGGCGAGGCGCTGTCGGCGTCCCGCGTCGCGGAAGCGTGCGGCAAGCTCTATCTCGCCGAACCGGCCCCCGGCGTTCGCGGCCGGCTGATCGCCAGGTTCGCGCCGAACACCAAGATCCGCGTCCGCTCGCTGGATGATCTGCGGAAGATGGATGAGAAGTCGATCGACCTCGTGGTGATGAACTCGGTCGCGCAGTACATGACGCCGGATGAACTCGATACCGCCTTTGCGATCATCCGCCGGCTGCTGAAGCCGTCCGGCCGGCTGGTGCTGGGCGACATCCTGCGTCCCGAAGTCGGCATGGCCAAGGACGTAGCGGCGCTGCTGAAGTTCGCCGGCACCCACGGCTTCCTGAAGGACGCCCTCTGGGGCCTCGCCAGCACGGCGCTGTCGGACTACCGGCAGCTGCGCACCAAAATCGGGCTGCAGCGCTACGGCGAGGACGAGATGATCGGGAAGCTCTCCGCCGCCGGCTTCTCCGCCTCGCGCGCCCATACCAATATCGGCCACAATCCGTGGCGCATGACTTTCGTGGCGCGGCACGCATTTTAGCGACGCCCCCTCCACTGCCCCCGCCCGGTTAAGGTTAAGCCACGGTAAGCATGGTTCACCCCGCCGTGATCGGCGATGATCGCGCCGGCCCGGTGGCGGAAGTATCCACGCGGGAGCGGTGCATCGCTCTTTATCCTGGTTCAAGTCCAGGCCGGGCCTCCAGCCTTCGCGGCTCCGCCGCTTCGGCTCGGCAAGCCCTATCCCGCGAAGGCTGCCGCGGCGTAGCCCGGAGGGCGAAGCCGGGCCTCGGCGCCCCACCCCACAAATCCCCCAAAAATCCCCGTTGATGGCCTGTTTTTGGGGGTTTCGCGGGTGCGGAATCTGGTCTAAAGACCACCCGCGCGCGAGGGTAACCCGCGCTCTTGGCTTAGGGGACGCGCGACTGCGCGCCCTTTTTTTGTGCCCAAAATCCAGTCTGAGAGCTGATGCCCAAAAGAACAGATATCTCCACCATCCTGATCATCGGCGCCGGTCCCATTGTGATCGGCCAGGCCTGCGAATTCGACTATTCGGGCACCCAGGCGGTGAAGGCGCTGAAGGAAGAGGGCTACCGGGTCGTCCTGGTCAATTCCAATCCGGCCACCATCATGACGGACCCGGATCTGGCTGACGCCACCTACATCGAGCCGATCACGCCCGAGATCGTCGCCAAGATCATCGAAAAGGAGCGCCACGTCGTTCCCGGCGGCTTTGCGCTGCTGCCGACCATGGGCGGCCAGACCGCGCTGAACTGCGCGCTGTCGCTGCGCCGGCAGGGTACGCTCGACAAGTTCGACGTCGAAATGATCGGCGCCACCGCCGACGCCATCGACAAGGCGGAAGACCGCCAACTGTTCCGCGAGGCGATGACCAAGATCGGGCTGGAGACGCCGAAATCGCGGCTCGCCAACGCCTCGGCACTGAAGAAGTCCTACCGCGACAAATACCTCGCCGAGCGGGAGAAGCTGTCCGGCGCGGCGCTGGAAGAACTCGAGCGGCAGTGGACCATCGGCGAGAACGAACGCCGCAAGCGCTACCAGGAACACGCATTCGGCGAGGCGCTGATGGCGCTGTCCGAGATCGGCCTGCCCGCGATCATCCGTCCCTCCTTCACCATGGGCGGCACCGGCGGCGGCATCGCCTACAACAAGGAAGAATTCATGGACATCATCGAGCGTGGGCTCGATGCGTCCCCGACCAACGAGGTGCTGATCGAGGAATCCGTGCTCGGCTGGAAAGAGTACGAGATGGAGGTGGTGCGCG
>JAQSDT010000197.1 GCA_029946075.1 bacterium
GCCTATTATCCGGAATTCGCCTGGTCGCCGCTGCAGCAGGAGCAAGCCGCCTGATCACGGGGCTTGCGGGACGGGCTGGCCCTTCAATGCGGCCAGTTCCGCCTCGAGTTCGGCGACGCGGGCGCCGCGTTCGGCCAGCACCCGCGCCACGTCGTCGGCGTCGAATTTCTGCGGAATGTGCTGCGGGCAGTTGGTGTCCCACGCCTGGATGCGGAACATGATCACCTGCTCGGGCCGCGCCTTGTAGCCCTTCGGCATCAAGGCTTCCGTCATCGCCGGATCGTCGTCGACCACGCGCGCCTCGCCCCAGATCTTGACGCGGCGGCGATGCGCGTAGTCCATCACGAAGATATGCGCCTTCGGATTCTCCGAGAGATTGCCCTGCGTGATGTATTGCCGGTTGCCGCTGTAGTCGGCGAACGCGATCGTGTTCTTGTCGAGGATTTTGATAAAACCCTTCGGCCCGCCGCGGTGCTGAATGTAGGGCTGGCCATCCGCCGAGGCCGTCGAGAAATAGAAGCTGTTGGCTTCGGCCAGGAAGCCGGCGAGGTTCTCGTCGATCTCGGTGCGCCAGCCGCCACGCGCCTCGACATTGGCATAGGCCTCGCGCGAGCCCTTGCGGGCCTGGATCGCCTTCACGGCCGGGGTGAAGGCAACATCGCTGGAATAGGTATGAACGTCTGACATCTGGGCCTCCTGCAATTCCGTTCGAACGGGCGGGCGGCGCTCCGAGGATGCGCCGCCCTCGTGGTTATGCGGCTCTGGCGGAGATCGCCGGAAAGTCGATCGCGGTCTTGGCAACTTCGTTGACGTAATTGGTGAGCGTATTCAGTGCGACGTGCAACACGATCTCGATCACCTGCGCGTCGTCGTAGCCGGCGTCCTTGACCGCCTTGATGTCGGCGTCCGACACATGCCCGCGTGCGTTGACCAGCCTGGCGGCAAAGCCCACCGCCGCGTCGGCCTTCGCATCGGTCGAGTGACCGTCCCGATTGGCGGCGATTTCGGCATCGGAGAGCTTTGCGAGGTTCTTGCCGAAATAGGCGTGAGCGGACAGGCAATAGTCGCAGCCGTTGATCTCTGCCACAGCCAGCGCGATTCGCTCGCGGGTCGGCGCGGCGAGTGTGCCCTTGGCCAGCGCCCCGCTCAGGGAAAGATAGCCTTCGAGCGCAGCCGGGCTGTTGCCGACGACCCGAAACAGGTTGGGGACGGAGCCGATTTGCTTCTTCACCGCCTGCAACAGCGGCTGCGAGGCGGCGGGGGAGGTTTCGATGGAGGCGGGGGTTGGGAGCCGAGACATGATGTTGATCCTAATCCGCGAGCGGGGATCCGATCGCCGTGGCCTCAACATGTGATATTCCATTATTGGAAACAATTATCACAGTTGACACTTCATAATTGCTGATTATGAAATAATGACATGGATCGGCTGATTGCCATGGAAGCGTTTGTCGCTGTTGCGGATCTGCGGGGCTTTGCCCCGGCGGCGCGCAAGCTGGGGATGTCGCCTTCCGGCGTGACGCGGCTGATCGCGGCGCTGGAGGAGAGGCTGGGCGCGCGCCTGTTGCAGCGGACCACGCGCTCGGTGACCTTGACCGATGTCGGCTCGCGCTACCTGGAGCGTGCCCGCCGTATTCTCGGCGATGTAGAGGAAGCCGAAAGCTCGGCCGAGGGCGAACGTACCCGCCCCGGCGGCCGGCTGGTGATCTCGGCGCCGGTCGGATTCGGCCGTTTGCACGTCAGCCCCGTGACGTCGGCCTATCTCAAACGCTACCCGGAAGTCAGCGCCGATCTGCGGCTGTCGGATCGCATGATCAATCTGGTGGAGGAGGGCGTCGATCTGGCCGTGAGGATCGGTCACCTCCCGGACTCGACGCTGGTGGCGCGCCACGTCGGCGAGATGCGGCGGATCGTGGTGGCATCGAAAGCATATCTGGCGGCCCGTGGCGTGCCGGAGACGCCGGCCGACGTCACGACGCACGACACTATTCACTTCGGCGCCATGACCGCCGCGCCGGACTGGCGATTTGTCAGGGACGGCCTCGAGGTCCGCGTCGCCAGTACTCCGCGGTTCACGACCAACAGCGCAGATGCCGCGATCCAGCATGCCGAGCAAGGCGGCGGTCTGACATGGGTGTTGGCTTACCAGGCGGCGGCCTCGCTCAAGGCCGGGCGGCTCCAGGTCGTGCTCGCCGAATTTCAGAAGCCCGTGCTGCCGATCCACATCGTCTATCCGACTTCTCGGCTGCTGTCGGCCAAGGTGCGCACCTTCGTCGACCTCGTCACCGAGACGACCGACTGGCGGTTCGGCTAGGCGACCTGCGCCGTCTTCGGCACCACGCGGAACGTCGCGTTGGCCCGTGCGATCACGACGCCGTCGGCCTTGATCAGACATTGCGCAAAACAGATCGTCTTGCCGGTCCTGATGACCTCGCTCTCCAGCGCCAGCCATTGTCCGACCTCGGCGCTGCCGACGAAATCGACCGCCAGCCCTATCGTCACCAGCGACGACGCCCCACCCATCGCGTGTCCGCAGCTATGGCCCATGGCGTTGTCGGAAAGCGCAGCGATCAGCCCGCCATGGATCCGTCCCCGGCCGTTGGTATGCGGTCTCGCCAGCCGCAGCCCGATGATGACGGCCTTGTCGGTCCTCTTCGCGTAGAGCGGCTCCCACGGCTCGGTGAGCGGGCTTTTACGCAGATTTCGTTCAAATCCCTCGGGGATATCGGCGATCGTGTCGGCATCTGTCATCATGGGGTGCTCGCGTTTTGAAGAACTCGGGTCGTCTTGAACGATCTTGATGACGATTTCACCGCCTACAAAGTTTTAAACGGCATTTCGGCGGCCGTTTGAAACAGGCGGCTTTGACTATCTAGACCAGTCTATATAGAATTTGGCTTGACGGGCAAGCCTGGAGACCTTTGGGACATGTCGACACCGCCAAAGCATCGCGGCGCCATCGTGCGGGCGGCGGCGACGCTGTTCCGGCGCAACGGCTTTGCGGCCACCGGCATCAACGAGATCGCCGAGGTCTCGGGCGCGCCGAAGGGATCGCTGTATCACTATTTTCCCGAAGGCAAGGACCAGATCGCGGAAGCCGCGGTTCGCTTCGCCGGCGCCGGCGTGGTGGCGACGCTGGAAAAGCTTGCGCAGGAGCACGGCGATGCGGCCTCGATGGTCCGCGCCTATTGCAAGCTGGTGGCGGGATGGATGGCGAAGTCGGGATTTCGCGACGGCTGCCCGATCACGACCACGCTGCTGGAATCCGCGCCGCAATCGGTCGGGCTGACCGGCGCCGGACGTGAGGCGTTCGAGCGCTGGTGTGGCGTCATCGCCGCCGCGCTGACGCGCGACGGCTTTTCGCGCGCGGAAGCGCGGCGGCTGTCGACGCTCGCCGTCTCCGCGATCGAAGGCGCGCTGATCCTGGCGCGGGTAGAGGCGAATGCGCGGCCGATCGAGGATGTCGCGCGGTCGCTTGGCGAGGTGCTGCGGAAGCCGGCACGGCGAACGGCACGGTCCCGCAAGCGTGCCTGAACATGTCATGCGTGGAGGTGATCCGATGGAAGCGACGTCAACCGGCCTTGGCCGCGCCGACCTCGAAGCGTTCTTCAGGGCGCTGCCGTTCGTCCGCGAATATTCGATCGGCATCGTTTCCGTCGCGCCGGGCGAGGTCGCGATCGAGCTGCCGTTCGACGAACGCTTCTCGGGTCCGTCAGGACAATTCCCCGCGTCCATCGTCGGCACGGCCGGCGATGTCGCCGCGGTCTCATCCTGCCTGTCGATGCTGCCGCGCGGATGGGCGGTGGCGACGCTCGACTTCACCGTGAAGATGACCGGCGCCGCAAAGGGCGATCGGCTCCGGGCGAGGGGGCGCGTGCTGCAGGCCGGCCGCACCAACTCGGTCGGCGCGGCCGATATCTATATCGTCGCCGATGGCGCCGAGACGCTCTGCGGCTCGGTGCTGGCGACGACGCGGAATTTCGAGCTCAGGTAGCTAGAACGGCAGCCCGACATAGTTCTCCGACAGCGCCGCCGACGCCGCCTTCGAATTGACGACGTAATCCAGCTCCGCGAGCTGGATACGCGCGCCGAATTCGCCCTCGTCGGGGAACTTGTGCAGCATCGAGGTCATCCACCAGGAGAACCGCACCGCCTTCCAGACCCGCGACAGCGCCGTGGCCGAATAGCCGTCGATCCCGGCGGAAGACTTCTCGTCGTAATATTCGCGGAACGCGTGCGAGAGATAATGCACGTCGCTGGCGGCAAGGTTCAGCCCCTTGGCGCCGGTCGGCGGCACGATGTGCGAAGCGTCGCCCGCGAGGAACATGCGGCCGAACCGCATCGGCTCGGCGACGAAACTGCGCAAGGGCGCGATGCTCTTTTCGATCGAAGGGCCGGTGACGAGTTCATCCGCAGCCTTCTCGTCGATCCGGCGCTTCAGTTCGTCCCAGAAGCGTTCGTCCGACCAATCCGCGATGTCGTCGTCGAGCGGGCATTGCACGTAATGGCGGCTGCGGCGCATCGAGCGCATCGTGCACAGCGCAAAGCCGCGCGGATGGTTGGAATAGATCAGCTCGTGGCTGACCGGCGGGGTTTCCGACAGGATGCCGAGCCAGCCGAACGGATAGACCCGTTCATAGGTCTGGATCGCCGAAGGCTTGACGCTGGCGCGGCTGACGCCGTGAAAACCGTCGCAGCCGGCGATGAAGTCGCAGGCGATCTCGTGGGTGACGCCGTCCTTGACGTAAGTGATGCGCGGGTTCGCGCCGTCGAAATCGTGCGGCTTGACGTCGGCGGCCTGGTAGACGGTGGTCAGCCCCGCAGCCTTGCGCGCGTTCATCAGGTCGAGCGTCACCTCGGTCTGGCCGTAGATCATCACGGTCTTGCCGGTGGCGGCGTGCATGTCGATACGATGCCTCGCGCCGCCAAAGGCGAACTCCACGCCGTTGTGAACCAGTCCCTCCTTATGGGCGCGGGCGCCGGCGCCGACCTCGTCGAGCAGCCTCACCGTGCCTTCCTCGAGCAGCCCGGCGCGGATGCGGCCGAGCACGTATTCCGGCGTCTGCCGCTCGACAATGACGTTGTCGATGCCGTAGCGGTGAAGTAGTTGCCCAAGCAACAATCCCGCCGGACCTGCACCTATGATCGCTACCTGTGTCCTCAAAATCGGCTCCTGGATGACTGCGGCCGGCCGGCCGTGGCGAACCAACGACCAGGGCGGGCGGACTTGCCATGATAATTATATCATATAACAGTCTTGGCAAAGACGCTTGTCGCAAAAACGTGGGACGGTGAATTCGCCGCACCGCAAAACGAATGCGACGGCGTGTCCGGCTTGAAAAAGCGGACAGACTAGATAACATGTTAAATAACGGGGCCGCGTTCAGACGGCCCGACAATGCCAAGGGAGAATATGTCCATGAGAAAAGCGTTGTTGGCGCTGCTTCTGGCAGCCGGTGTCACGCCCGCGTTGGCGCAGGAAAAAACCTTCGAACTGAAACTGTCGCACTGGGTGCCGGCGTCGCATCCGCTGCAGAAGGCGCTGGAAGACTGGGGCTCCGCGGTCGAGAGGGAATCCGGCGGCACCATCAAGTACAAGGTCTATCCCGCCCAGCAGCTCGGCAAGGCGTTCGACCATTACGACATGGCGCGCGACGGCATCGCCGAC
>JAQSDT010000198.1 GCA_029946075.1 bacterium
GACGTCGAGCGTGTCGGGATCGACGTACTGCGCCGGATCGCGGTTGGCGGCGCCGAGGAACATCAGCACCTTCTCGCCCTCACCGACCGTGTGGCCGCCGATCTCGACTTCGCGCGTCGTGGTGCGGAAGAACGTCTGCACCGGGCTTTCGAACCGGACGGCTTCCTCGAACGCATTGCGCGCCAGCGTCGGGTCCTGCCGCAACCTTGCCAGTTGCTCCGGATAACGCGCGAGGCAATAGACCGCGGCGCCGATGCCGTTCACCGTCGTGTCGAGCCCGGCCGACAGCAGCGAGCGCACCAGCAGCGGCGCTTCGGCCGCGGTGATATCGCCGGTGTCGACGCGGGCATGGATGCAGGCGCCGAAACCGCCGGGTGTGAGATTTTCGCGCTGGCACTGTTCGGCGACATAGGCCTGATGCGGCGCCGAGCGCTCGATCGCGTCCTGCCGCAACTGGTTCGGCGGCCCGAACGCGTTGAACACGACGCCGGCATAGGGCAGCAGGTGTTCGCGACCGTCAGGCCGCAGGCCCAGCGCGTCCGGAAAAATCGAGAGCGGATAGGCTTCCGCCAGATCGGCGATGGCATCGAAGCTGCGCCTTTCCAGCAGCTCATCGACGGTAGCCGCCGCCGCCGCGGCGAAGCGCTCGCGGACCTGCTTGAGCGCGGTCGGCGACAGCACCTGGCTCAGCACCGCTCGCGTGCGGGCATGCTCCGGCGGATCGGCTTCCAGGATGAGGCTCGGCGGCCGCCACGGCTTCTCCCTGGCGAAATCGCTGAGGCCGACGCCGCGGCTCGAACAGAAGGTGGCGGGATCGTTGAGGACGGCATGCACCTCCGCGTAACGCGCCACGGCGTAAACATTCCATTTGTCGAGATAGACCAGCGGCCCGGCCTCGCGCAGCATCTCCTGCTGGCGGTCGAGATCGTCGAAATATGCGATCGAGAACGGATCGAGCGCGAGATGCGGCAGGGCTGTGCCGCCGGGTTTTGAAGCGTTCGCTGCTGTCATCGAGACCTCCCGAAATTGGCAAGGCGTTGTCCCGCGGCGATTGCCGCGCCCCTATTGCCCGGCGGCAATTTCGCGGCGATGATCGCGGCATGAGCCCCAATCCCAGGAAACCGCGCCGGTCTGCATCGGCGGAAATCCCCGCCACCGGTGACGGCCCGACGCTCGATCTCAATCGTTACGTCCCGGCCTTCATCACCTTCATCGCCAACAAGCTGTCGACCAGCGCAACCGCGTATTACCAGCGTCATTTCGGCGTCAACGTCACGGAATGGCGGATCATGTCGCTGCTGGCGATCGAGCCCGGCATCCCGGCCTCGCGCATCTGCTTCGTGATCGGTTTCGACAAGGGCCCGGTGAGCCGCAATCTGTCGGTGTTGCAGAAGCGCGGCCTGGTGACGATCCGCACCGCGCCGGACGACGGCCGCACGCACGCGATCTCGCTGACGGCGCGCGGGCGAACGATCCACGACAGGGTGATAACAGCGGCGCTCGAGCGCGAAAAGCGGTTGCTGTCCTGCCTGAAGAAGGACGAGCGGGAAGTCCTGATCGACCTGTTGCGCCGGCTGCACGAAAATCTCGGCGCGGTGACCGGCCAGAGCACGACCTGACTGCGCGGCGCTGCCTGCCGCAGCGCGCCTGCGTGCGTCACCGCACGGCACCGGACAAGCGCCGGCGCTGGCTCCCGGCACCGGGTCGGCCCTCTCTCGCATCCGTTTTCTCCCCGCACAGCATGGCAGCTTGGCTGCTCTGTCGCCCGTGCGATAGCGCGAAAGCTCTCACATATTAGTTGCCTTGGCAACAAAATAGTCGGCAAGGGATTTTCGGGAGATTGCCCGGCGTCCCGGCGTCAGCGTTGTGGAGAATGAGTTCCGCGGCCTAGCGGGCGCAACCGATCCACGCGGCGGATGCATCATCGTCGAGGATGGCGACGGCATTCGCACGACGCGTCAGCACCGCGCGCTGGTTGATGTAGCCCTTGTCGGTGATCTCGCCGCCGTCGACGGACGCGATCTCGGCGAGCAGCAGCGCGCGCGTTGCGTGACCGGACGAATGGCCGCCTTGCACCTTCAGCCTGGCAAGCCCTTGCGCGATCGCGCCGCGAACCTTGTCGTGCGCGATCACGTCGCTCGCATCGGCCGTGTCGGGCAGGCCCGCCAGCGCACGGCAGGCCGCAATGTTCGGAAAGACCAGGAAGCGAACCTCGTCGCCGCCGTGGCCGGCGACGACGATATCCTGCGCCAGCGGCGCCAGCGCCGCGATGCCGGCAACGCGGAGCGTACCGACGCTGACCCAGGTGCCGGAGTTGAGCTTGAAATCCTCGGCGACGCGGCCGTCGAAAAACAGGCCTAGTTCAGGATGCGCCGGATCGGCAAAGGTGACGGCGTCGCCGATGAGGTAAAAACCTTCGGCATCGAATGCCTGCGCCGTCAACTCCGGCGCCTTCCAGTAACCCGGCGTGACGTTCGGACCGCGCACGCGCACCTCAAGCTTGTCGCCTGAGGGCACCAGCTTGAGCTCGGTACCCGGGATCGGCACGCCGATATTGCCGGAGCGCTTCGCCTGGAAATGACAGTCGGTAGCCAGCGGCGAGGTTTCGGTCGAACCCCAGGCCGACACCATCGGCAGCGCATGGCCAACGGTCTCGATCGACAGCTGCTCCAGCGCATCCCAGAGATTCTGCGGCAGTGCTGCGCCGGCATAGAAGGCGAACTTCACCTCGCTGAAGAATTTTTGTCGCAACGCGTCGTCGCCGCGCAGCGCCGCGATCAGCATGTCGAAACCGCGCGGCACGTTGAAATAGACCGTCGGCATCACGCTGCGCAGGTTCGCCAGCGAGGTCGCGAACAGCCCGGGCGCCGGCTTGCCGCCGTCGACGTAGAGCGTGCCGCCGTTGCGCAGCACCAGATTGAAATTGTGGTTGGCGCCGAAGGTATGGCTCCACGGCAACCAGTCGAGAATGACGAGATCGCCGCCGCCTTCGAGGAAGGTCCAGGTCTGCGCCTTTGCCTGCTGGCTCGAGGTCAGCATGCGCTGGGTGTTGATCACGGCTTTCGGCGTACCGGTCGAGCCCGAGGTGAACAGGAACTTTGCGATCGTGTCCGGCGTGATCGCCGCAAAAGCCCTGGCGACGTCTGGCGTTTCCTGCGTCGTCGCGATGCTACGAAACGAAATCGTATCCGCATCGCCGCTGTTGCCGCTGACGATCTTGGCCGCGTGCAACGGCTGGATTGCCGCCAGCGCCGCCGCGAACGGTTTGATGCCGGAGACATAGATCGCGCCGGGATCGAGCAGGCCGATCATGCTCCTGAGCTTGTCGAAATCCCTCGACATCAGCGAATAGGCCGGCGAGATCGCGGCCGAGGGGACGCCGACATGCTGGGCGGCGAGTGCGAACAGCGCATGCTCGACGCTGTTGTCGGACAGGATCACCAGCGGACGCTCCGCGCTGAGCCCTTGCGCGAGGATCCACGCCGCCGCCGAGCGGACCTGCTTCAGGGCTTCCTTGTAGGTGATGCTCGTCCATGGCGCGTCGGCGCCGGACCGATCGGCGAGAAATATCCGCTCCGGCGCCTGACGCGCCCAATGCTCCAGCCAGTCGCCGATGCAGCGCGCAAAGGGCTTCAGCGGCGCGGTCGATTTCACCACGATGCTGCCGTCGGGGCGGCGATCGGCGACCACGGACGGCCTCGCGAACAGGCTGCGGGAAGCGTCACCGCCGGCGGCAGCGATGGTCATGTGTTTCCTCCAGGCCGGCTGGTCCGGCGTGCGGCCTCTCGGGCTGCCTGGCCTTAATGTTGAGCGCACCAATTGTTGTCGTCAACAACAATCTTCCCCTCGCCCGTGAGGCGCGCTAGAAGGGAAGCGAGGGGTGAGGAAACCGATACGTGCCCAGAGCAACCAAATCCGGTTCGGCGCCTGTCCAAAGGCGAGCCGGTCATGGACGCCATGACGCCGGCGACGACGCGATCGGCCTCGACGCGCTGGCCGGTCACGCCGGCTATGCCGTCAGGCGTTTCCAGATCTGGATCTTCCAGGATTTCATCCGCACGCTCGCCGCCGTCGATATCCGGCCGACGCAGTATTCGGTCATGACCGTGATCGGCGCCAATCCCGGCCTCAGCCAGATGGCGGTCGCCAAGCGCCTAGGGATCGAACGCGCGCGGCTGGTACATTTGCTCGATAGTCTCGAAGCCCGTGATCTCGTCAACCGGATTCCATCCGCCACCGACCGACGCTCCCATGCCCTGCACCTGACCGCGCGCGGCAGGACGGCATTGGCGCAGTTCAAGCGGCTTGCCGCCGAACACGAGCGGCATGTCGCGGCTAAAATCGGCAAGGCGAACCGGGAGCAATTGCTGCGGATTCTCGCTGATTTCACCTGATCGAAACGGCCGCTCTGTTTCTGCCCAATTTTTGAGCAATTGCCCGCCATAGAGCGCCATTACCGGCAGGCGATGGCTTGCGCGGTAGCCGAATAAGCGATTGATGTCATAACTGTATTTCGGAAGCTCGACGTCGCCCAAGCTTTGTACACAATGGCACATCGCTTGCTTCGATCTGACCTGAGAATTTGCACGCTGGAGTATTGCCCGCCATGGGGTCTGACGCGCCTGAAACCGTTGCCGCCATCGTCGCCGCGCACCGCGCCGGCACGATGACCCCGGCGCAAACCGTCGCGCGCAGCTATCAGCGCATCCGGGATCACAACGATCCCGCCATCTTCATCAGCCTGCGCGACGAGAAGGACGCGATCAGGGATGCCGAAGCGCTGGCTGGCAAGGACGCTGCGGCGCTGCCGCTCTGCGGCGTGCCGGTCGCGATAAAGGACAATATCGACGCGCGGGGCTTGCCGACCACGGCCGCCTGCCCGGCTTTCTCCTACATGCCGGCCCACGACTCGACCGCCGTGGCGCGGCTGCGCGCGGCCGGCGCCATCGTCATCGGCAAGACCAACCTCGATCAGTTCGCAACCGGCCTCGTCGGCGTGCGCTCGCCCTACGGCATTCCCGTCAACCCGGTCCGCGGCGACCTCATCCCGGGCGGATCGAGTTCGGGATCGGCGGTGGCGGTGTCCGCCGGCCTCGTGCCGCTCGCGCTCGGCACCGACACGGCCGGCAGCGGCCGGGTGCCGGCGATGCTCAACAACATCGTCGGGCTGAAGCCGAGCCTCGGGCTGATCTCCAATGCCGGCCTGGTGCCGGCATGCAAGACGCTGGATGCGATTTCGGTGTTCTCGCTCACCGTTGACGACGCGATGGCGGCGCTGAACGCGATGGCCGGGCCTGACGGCGCGGATCCGTTCTCACGCAACCGGCCGCTCGGTGCACTCGCTGCGTTTCCGGCAAAGCTTCGCCTCGGCGTACCGCGCAACGGGCAATTGATCTTCTTCGGCGACCGCGCCTCGGAGAACGCCTATGGCGAAGCGATGCAGCGCTGGAAGGCGCTCGGCGCCACGCTGGTGGAATTCGATCTCGAGCCGTTTTATGAAACCGCGCGGCTACTCTACGAAGGGCCATGGGTCGCCGAACGCTATCTGGTGATCCGCGATCTGCTGGCGTCGTCGCCGGATGCGATCCACCCGGTGACGCGCGAGATCACCGCGGCCGGCGCGCGGCTGACCGCGGCCGAAACATTTTCCTCGCTCTA
>JAQSDT010000199.1:0-4147 GCA_029946075.1 bacterium
GGGAATCCCCAACAAACCAGATGTGTGCATGCCCTAGGGCGTTCGCCGGGACGACAACGGAGGGTGCCTCAGCTTTGCGCCTTCAGCTTCTCCGCCACCTTCGGTGCAAAATACGTCAACACGCCGTCGGCGCCGGCGCGCTTGAAGGCGACGAGGCTTTCCATCATCGCGCGGTCGCCGTCGATCCAGCCGTTGTTGGCGGCGGCGGCGATCATCGCGTATTCGCCGGACACCTGGTAGACGAAGGTCGGCATCGCGAACGTGTCCTTGACGCGGCGGACGATATCCAGATAGGGCATGCCGGGCTTGACCATCACCATGTCGGCGCCCTCGGCGATATCGAGTTCGACCTCGCGCAGCGCTTCGTCGGAATTGGCGCTGTCCATCTGGTAGGTGCGCTTGTCGCCGGTCAGCGTCTTCGCCGAGCCGATCGCGTCGCGGAACGGGCCGTAGAAGGCGGAGGCGTATTTCGCGGCATAGGCCATGATCTGCACGTCGACGAAGCCATTGTCGTCCAGCGCCTCCCGGATGGCGCCGACGCGGCCGTCCATCATGTCGGAGGGGGCAATGACGTCGCAGCCGGCCTCGGCCTGCACCAGCGCCTGCCGCACCAGCACGGCGACCGTCTCGTCGTTGAGGATCCTGCCGTCCTCGATCAGCCCGTCATGGCCGTGGCTGGTGAAGGGATCGAGCGCGACGTCGCAGAGCACGCCGAGATCGGGGAATTCCTTCTTGATCGCGCGCACCGACTGGCAAACCAGATTGTCGGCGTTGAGCGCCTCGGAACCGTTCTCGTCGCGCAGCGACGGCTCGGTGAACGGGAACAGCGCGATGCAGGGGATGTTCAGCTTCATCGCGCGCTCGGCGTCGCGCACCACCTGGTCCACGGTCAGGCGCTCGACGCCCGGCATCGAGGCGACCGGTGTCCTCGTGTTCTTGCCGTCGACCACGAACATCGGCCAGATCAGATCGTCCGTGGTCAGCACGTTCTCGCGCACCAGCCGCCGCGCCCATTCCGCCTTGCGGTTGCGGCGGGGGCGGATGGCAAGGTCGAGCGAGGGGGAGGCGAGGGCGGCCTGCCGGCGCGGGGCGTCGCGCATTTCGATCGGACGCCCGAATTTGATCGCCATATGATGGGTACTCCTGCGGCGGCAGCCAGTTTTGATTTGTTCCAATTCTAGCACCTTGGAGCCGCCCCGTCACCGCGCCTTGATCCACATCATCGGCAATTGATTTTACCGTCCCGGCAGGCCAAGAGTCGCGGGATGAAGCCGTTCCCACCCGATTTGCGTCCCGATTCCGAGGTCAGCCCCGATGTCTGACACCTCGGCGCGCGACGGCGCGCGCGAACCACGGGACCTGTCGCGGGAAAACAACCGCGACAACGCGATGTCGGTGGCCGCGATCTCGTCGGAGCGGATCGAGCCCGACGACAATGCGTGGACGCGGCGGCTGGTGCTGTTCCTGCGCGTGATGGCCGTGCTCTCGATTCTCAAGGGTCTCTATCACTGGGCGCAGGTGACGGGCTTCGTCGGCGGCGAGGAGGAGGCGTTCGAGAACCAGTCGATGGCCTGGCAGACCGCGACGATCTATTTCGCCGTGATCGAACTCGTCGCCGCGGTCGGCCTCTGGCTCGCGACGCCGTGGGGCGCGGTGGTATGGCTGACGACCGTGGTATCGATGGCGGTGATCGAGCTGATGTTTCCGGGAATCTACGGCGGCAGTCTCACCGTGGTCGCGCTCGAAGCCTTGATGCTCGGCGCGTATCTCGCGCTCGCCTGGATGGCCGCACGCGAACGGCCGCCATAGCGGGCGTGATGTCTCCCTCGCCCCGCAAGCGCCGGGAGAAGTATAAAAATAAACGCGTCAGTTTCACGCCATAATCCGTCCGCGTGCAGAATTCGCGGTGGCAATCCCTACAATTTTCAAAAAAATCGCCGGTAACGATTGAGCAACCGTAAGGGGTTCCCTCACACCTGTTACGCGAGCGTTTCGATTTCAGACGGACCTGTTTCCGAATGCGACAGGGGTCCGGGAAGGTTCAAGACGAAGCGTGAACATCGGGGCGCCACCGTCAATGAAACGTTGCGAAAAGCCCTTTATCCATGGGCTTAATCCACAATTCACTCTCTTAAATTCATGATCTCTTTATTGTCTTATTTAAGCTGATCTTCAAACCGCCCCCTTAAGTTGAAGCTATCAGACGGGACACAAGTTTCGTCGAATATAAGTCGATAAAAACGACAACAGGGGAAGTGTCATGATCAAAGCCGTTGCAACGGCGGTGGAAACCGCTGAACGCTCTGCCGGTCAAGCTCCGGTGCAGCCGCTCTACCTCGAAGCATTGACTCTGGTGGAGCGGCTGCATCGCCGGCTGCTCGACGTCATCAAGGACGAATTCGATCGCCGCGGTCGCGCCGACATCAACTCGGTGCAGGCGCTCTTGCTCTACAACATCGGCGACAAGGAGCTCACCGCCGGCGAACTGCGCACGCGCGGTTACTATCTCGGCTCCAACGTCTCCTACAATCTGAAGAAGCTGGTCGAACTCGGCTTCCTCGATCATCAGCGTTCGCGCGTCGATCGCCGCTCGGTCCGCATCCGCCTCACTCCGCAGGGCCAGGAGATCCGCAAGATCGTCGACGCGCTCTATCAGAAGCACGTCAAGACGGTGGAGCAGGTCGGCGGCATCTCGAACGACGAGTTCGCCACGCTCAACAAGTCGCTGCACCGCCTCGAGCGGTTCTGGACCGACCAGATCCTGTATCGGCTCTGACACTTTTTTAGTCCGCCTTCAGGCCAAGCCGGCCACCCAGAAGACCGGCAGCCGACAGCGGATGAATGAACTGGCAAGGCAGTAAGCCCTGCTCAAGGCGCATCGGTTCCGGTTTTCCGGGGCCGGTGCGTTTTGCTTTTGGGGGGCATGACGGCCGGTTTCCGGCGTGGAACCTTTTGCGCAGCTTCGCATTATCCGCCTGTCGCAACAGGGGCCGAGGCCATGCTGGTCGAACGCGGAATGCAGGTCATGAATGTCGAGGTGGTCGGCGATGCCTATGCCATCGCCTCCAACTATCTGCGCAAGGCCGGCGCCATCCCGGACACGTTCCTGACCAACGAGCGCCTGATCGAGATCATCGTCAAGCTGTTCCAGCACGGCGAATTCAACAGGATCAGGCTCGCCAACAAGGCGATCTCCAGATTCGAAGCCGAAGTGAACATTCAGCCCGGCGCGCCGGCTGGCACGCAAATTACGGCCTGACCGCATCACCGCATCACGACGACCAGGAGACATCGATGGAAGCTGCGATCGATCGCATCATGTACACCTACGACCTCCTGCTGAACCGCACCACCGCGGCGAGCGAAGAAGCGCGCGCCAAGGTGACCCAATATCTCGTCACGCTCGTCGAGGCCGGCGAAAAGGACACCCACCGCCTGACCGTGTGCGGCCTGACCTATCTGCGCCAGCTCGACGGCAGCACCGATCCGGTGAAGGCAGGATTTACCGGGCTTTAGACCGAATACGATTGCCGTAGCGCCCAGGCTGACCGGCGCCTTTGCTTCGATGTGAAATCACGCGGAAATTTGCCCGACGGGCAAATCACCCGGTTTTCTGTCAATCCCGTTATGTGAAAATATTCCTCTCGCGGCGTCGGGCAAATCAGCGCTAAAACTCGCGCAGCCCGGGCCGGGAAGAGGGACGTCGGCCGTCGTCACGAACGTGGTCCGGGTTGCGGTGGACGTGGAGCGTGCGTTGACGTACGCGCGCGAAACGTACGGTGAAGTCGTGTGGTCCTGACGTCGCGGTGCTGGCGTCAAGTCGCGCAAAGGCTCAGGCCTTGCGCGACGACGGAGGCAAAAGAGCCGTTCTCCGGGGAGAGCACGAAGCAAGCCGTAAAGCCATTGCGCAGGGAATGTCGGATGTTTCCGCTGAACCTGTATGCTCGTGTGCGCCATTCCCATCCACCATTGCACACGGGATCGTGGGTGCAGCGCGCACCCGGCATTCCCTGCGCCCTCTCCATGGCGCGAAACCAATGCATGACTCGGACGTAACCCGTCGCGAGAACGCAAAACTGTATCAACCGTAGGATGGGTGGAGCGCAGCGATACCCATCGTCACACGCAGAGTCGGTGGTTGGTGGGG
>JAQSDT010000199.1:4158-5649 GCA_029946075.1 bacterium
ATGGGTATCGCTGCGCTCCACCCATCCTACGAGCGACAAGATGGATTGCGTCACTTCGATCTCGATGACAGTCTGCCGCGATCAGAAAAACACCGAGGAAACCCCATGCTCACGCTTCATCATCTCAACGACTCCCGTTCGCAGCGGATTTTGTGGCTGTTGGAAGAACTGGGCACGCCGTATGAGATGAAGCGCTACCAGCGCGACGCCACCACGCGGCTGGCGCCGCCGGAACTGACGAAAATCCATCCCCTCGGCAAATCGCCTGTTATCACCGACGGCGACGTCACGATCGCGGAATCCGGCGCCATCGTGGATTACATCATCCGCCGTTACGGGAAGGGCGCGATGATGCCGGCGATCGGCAGCGCCGACTACGAGAGCTATAACGAGTGGCTGCATTATTCCGAGGGTTCGGCGATGCTGCCGCTGATGCTGAACCTGTACGTGTCGCGGCTGAAGGAAGCGGGCGCGCCGCTGCATCCGCGCATCGACAGCGAACTTGCCAACCATCTCGGCTACGTCGATCGCGCGCTGAAGGGGCGGGAATTCTTCGTCGGCCCGTCGCTGTCGGGCGCCGATATCCAGATGAGCTTTGTCGGCGAGATGGCAAAGGTGTTCGACAAGCTCGCGCCGTATCCGAACCTCGCCGCCTGGATCGGCCGCATGCACGCCCGTCCGGCGTTCCAGCGTTCGGTGGAGAAGGGCGGCGCGTATAGGTTTGTGTAGCTTTCGTCGTTCCGGCGAACGCCGGAACCCATACGCCGCGGCCGTGGCAAGAGGCACTCTGGTCGACGTCCTTGCGTCCCCCAGAGCCTTCCGGGCTTATGGGCCCCGGCTCAAGGCCGGGGCGACAGCGGAGTGGCGGAACCCGTCATCCCCACCATATCTTGCATAAATATCAGGGTGATACCGCAAGCGCTTGGCCAATTCCGGGCGATGTGGTATCTCGCAGGCGCTTCTTTCGACCGCCACACGTGACCGACCGCTTTACCCCTAAGGGATTGCGGCGGTGGAGATATTTCGCCCAATGACCTCCTCCTCCTCGAGCGCCAAGACCGCCTCCGCCCCCGACTCGTTCTTCACGGCCACGCTTGCCGAGGCCGACCCGGAAATCGCAGCCGCGATCAAGGGCGAACTCGGCCGCCAGCGGCATGAAGTCGAACTGATCGCGTCCGAAAACATCGTCTCCCGGGCCGTGCTGGAAGCGCAGGGTTCGGTGATGACCAACAAATACGCCGAGGGCTATCCGGGCGCCCGTTACTACGGCGGTTGCGAGTGGGTCGACGTTGCCGAGACGCTGGCGATCGAGCGCGCCAAGAAGCTGTTCGGCGCGCAGTTCGCCAACGTCCAGCCCAACTCCGGCAGCCAGATGAACCAGGCGGTGTTCCTGGCGCTGCTGCAGCCCGGCGACACCTTCATGGGCCTCGACCTGAATTCGGGTGGCCACCTGACGCATGGCTCGCCGGTGAATATGAGCGGAAAATGGTT
>JAQSDT010000200.1 GCA_029946075.1 bacterium
GGCAAGCGCCTCTAAGTCGCCCCCCAACCGGAACTCCCGCAACTCATCAACCCCCGCCTCAATCATCTGCGGCGTGATCTCGATTTTCATGCCGGACGGCTGTCGCTGCGGAACATGGCCCGACCCAGTTACTCTTTCATCCATTTCAGGTCCCGTCTCACTCGCTGCTCCAAGGGTGGTCACAGCTGCTCGATAAACTTCAGCATCTTATACTTGCCGGCGATCTCGTGCATCGCCTCAGTTGGATGCAGCCCGTCCCCGGCCGCCGTATACGCGTCACGGTTGGCAAGCACTTGCGGACGGAATGGTCCGACGCCTGATGTCAGGTCGCAGCACGGGATGGAACGTGCTCGACATTGCGTAATGATCGCGTCGGCGAAGTCGAGCAGGTTCACGCCGGCACCATTGACCATGCTGGCCTTCGGGAACGGGGTGAAGGCCGCGATATGAGCGACGGGATATTTGTTCTTCAGCCCGTCGAGCAGCAAGTTGAGCGCGCCGTTGAACTCGGTATTGTTGCTGCTGCCCGTCGCGCCGAGAACCACGCTTGACGTGTGGTCGTTGACGCCGCCGAGAACAGTCACCAGTCCAGCGTCGTTATCCATGTCCGCATAGCGCAGACACATGGCGTTCAAATTCCACGGAGCGGCACGCACTGCGATTGCCGTCCCGCCGACGCCATAATTGCGCAGGGTCGTAATCCCGAGCGGATCAACCATGTGGCTCCAGTAGGAATAGGCCGCCTCGGTGATGCTGTCGCCGATCACATTCCACTTGCCAGTATCGAAGCGACCAACGCCCGCCGCGCCCGCCGACTGAATGATCGAATCTTTGATCGTGTAGCGGTGATAGGGCACATAGACGCCGGGAACAGAGGCGCCCGCGACCAGCATGAACGTGTCCAGCACAACCGACCGAATCGCCATTTTCAGATATCGCGTGTCGGCGTGGGTCGTGAAGCTCAGGATGCCTGTGCCATGGCCGGTGACATAGTTGAAGTTGGCGTCATACTGGTCGACATAGTTGCCCTCGGAGACGGCATAGGTCGTGCTGCCGCTGACCGGGATGAATTCCGACCCGTATGTCGTGGCGAAGAAATTGAGCGCGCTGAACTGTGGATACTGCCCGATGACCGCCGTTTCCTTGTCGAACAGGTTGACGGACGATCGCTCAAGGAAGGACGCATGCCGCTCGTCAATGAACAGATCGTGCGTCAGGCGACCGCCGCCCGTCGAGATAACCCGGACGACCTCATCCTTATTGAGGACGACATCCTCGACCATTTTGGCCGCCGCGAATGCAACATAATCCGTCGGCTGATCAAGGCCGCGCATCACCATCGCGGTGTCGATTTCGGCCAGCAGCACGCTGACGCGGATGAAGAATGCCGTAGCCGGGGTTTTGAAGACGCGAGTGATCACGCCGGCCAGTGCGATGGCTGTCTTGTTCTGGTCAAAGAACGCGACGTAGCTCGTGGCCTTGCGACGGGAGTAGTAGGTGTTCGGGTCGACCGCGATGAAGTCCGAAGTCACATAGAGCGCGTCCGCCTGCTCGACGCCGGAAATCGTCATCTTGAAGCCAGTTTTGACGACCGTCTTGTCGAACAGATTGATCTTGGCCGATGTCTTGGTGAAGGCTCGCCGCGTGTAGACGAGGCACTTCCAGTTGCCCGATCCGCGCGATTCAAAGAGAGCGGTATCGCCCGCCTCCGTCACAATGTTCTGCTTGTCCGGCAACACGAGCGATGTTGCGTTGTGGGTCAGCGTCAGGATGCCAGCGAACCGAACCCACCGACGCTTTCCCGCCGTAACCGTGCCGAGCGCCGTAATGGTCGTGGTGCCGGTGATGTCTACCGTGTCGCCGGTCGCTGCGCCGAGATCGATCGATGAGGCCGAAGCGATGTCTGCACCCTTGGTCATCACGTCGCCAAGTCCGACATCGCCCTTGACGATACCAGTCGGCGTGGTGATGACAGGCGATGTCAGCGTCTTGTTGGTGAGTGTGGCTGTCGCCGCGCGCTCGGTTACATTCGACGTGTTGTCGACGTTGCCGAGGCCGACATCGGCCTTTACGAAGGCCATATCAGTCTTGAGTTGCGCGTCCGTCCGATCAGTTGGCACGCCTGTCCCTGCGCCGGCTGCCCGCCCCTTGGTGGTTCCCTGCGCCATATTTGCCATCTTGGCGCTGGTCACGGACCCATCGGAAAGAGATGCGAACGTGTAGGCGTAGGTGATGGAAATGCTGGTAGACCCAACAGTGATCGCTGTGTTGCGAACTGCCCAAACCTGCCCGGCATTCGTGCCCGCCAGGGCATAGAATGTTGCGCCAAGAAGCGCCTCTTCGGTCGTGTAGCCCGTCGTGCGCGAGGCCGCTCCGGATGCAACAACCGTATACAGGCCATTCTCCGCTCCAGCGGTTTGAATGGGGAGAACAACTAGGTCGCCCGTCGCTACGACGACGCCTCCCACTGTGTCGCCGTTTTCCAGGCCGGTCGCGAGAGCCACGTTAGCCGTCGCGATTGCCTTGACTGCAATAGGAGCTTTCGCGCCCGTCGAGACGATGCTTTCAAGGCTCTCCACCTTGGCCTCAATCTCGACGTGATAGGTCAATGCTTCGCCGTTATCCGGCCCCCTCGGGGCGCCGCCAGATGTTGTGACGGCATACACTTCTGCCGCCGGCTTGGTCAGTGGACCGGTCATGTCAGGCCTCAAATGTTGGAAGGATCAGAGTGGTTCGGTGAAGGAGAACACGGTCACGTCTCGGTGAAGGAGAACACCGCCGAGTAGGCGGACGCAGTGCCGTCCGACGTGAAGGCGCGAGAGCGGATTTGGATCGTCTGTCCTGAAATGACGCCATCGGTCACGTTGAGCGTGTAGATGACGCCAGGCCGGGCGTTCTGGGTTGAAGCAACAACGAAGCCGCCAAGGGCGACGTTCTTCTCGATTTGGATGTATGCTACGTTCAGGTCGACGGGAGCCGTGGTCTCGACATCCCAATCGCCGTTATTTCCCGTGACGTTTTGCGTCGGCGCGGCGGTCGCGGTGTTGTCGATGGCGATCGACGGAACGTCCAGAATGTCGGAATAAAACGAGCTTTCGCCGTCGTTCGTAAATATCCGCACGCGGAAGTCGAGATGCGTGCCGAGTTCGATGATCGGATGACCGCCAGAGTGCTGCAAGAACGGCGTGGAAATCTTGCCTGCGAAACTCGCATCGCCTCGATATGAGGCGGAGGTGTTCCCACTCCCGCCGACGAGGGTCTGTGTGAAAGTCCCATTCGTTGAGATACCAGTCCCCTCGACGACTGTTCCGCCTGCAAATCGAGGGCGCACCGCGCCTGCAGTCCGATCCGAAACAGTGATCGTGAAGTCGTATGAAAGACCAGTGACGATCGTTTTTGTTTGGAAAAGGCCTGCTTCAACACCGGCCACTTTCACCGCATAAGGCGGGGCTGATGTCCATCCGCTGCCCAGCGTCCATCCGGTCGCGAATGTAGGGTCTGCCCATAGATTGTAGGCGACCTGGCGATACGCATATTTGACTACGCCATCCACTTCAGTCATCGACTGCGATACGCCGGGTGCGCTGCCAGTGTAGACGCGGTAAACCGCCTCGGTAATGTCCCCGCCTGCAGGGACAGTGTAGAGAACACGCAGCTCGCGCGTCTTGTCGGGATATTCGACGATCAGAGCCTCTGCCGGCTCGTCCGGCGTGTCGAGGTCGGTTTCCACCTGCTGCGGCACCAGCAAGGGCGGCGCGGGTGCGGCATCGGTCACCGGGTTAAACGCCACGCTCAGAATGTCCGGTATGATCTGGTAGGGGATTTCCACCGTCCCCGCCGCGTCATCAGGCCGGGCGCTGTCCAGACGGGCGCGAACCGTCAACGTCCCTTCATTGTCGCCCACATCCGGAATGTCGATTAGAGCCGTGCGCAGGCCCCACGCCGCCATGCCCGCCATGTTCGTCTTCAGCATGCCGAAATCGGCCCGCGCCATGTAGAAAAGCCTGCGTGCGATCAAGCACGCCTGCACATGGTTGCAACAAAACGTCAGGTCGGCATGGAACTCCTGGTCCCCATAGGCTGTGATCTCGTCTTCGATCCGCGCCCATGCGACGCCGGTCATGTCGAGTTCGGCCTTCTCGTAGCGGCGCTCCGGCGAGAAATACGAGACCTTGCAGATGTTCGGGCGTCTGCCGCTTTCCGGGCCGGCCTGCGGGTAGTTCTCCACTCCGTGCCCGAGCGTGAACGTGATCTCCGGCTGCGGCCAATCATCGATCAGCCGCAAACCGATCAACCCGGCATCGGTCGTGTATTCCTCGATCCCGGCCGACTCCATCATGTCCTGGATGATGTCGGTCGTAAGCGGCCCCTCCCACCCACCAGAAAGCCGGCAACGCTCAGGCTCTTCCGGTGTTACCGTCAGCCCGAGTATCGACAGCTCTGCGATGTCAGCAGCATCGCCGACAGCCGTTGCATCAAAATCTGCTAGTTCGACCGCGCCGAGCTGCCGCATGAAGTGCATCACATGCAGCACGCCGTTCAGCGTCCATTCTGTCGATGCGTCGCGCGGGTCGTAGAACTTGCCGACGCGGGCCAGAAGACGCAGGCTCTTGATGCCGCCCTGCAACAGCCGCCCGAACCGGGCAGATTGCTGGCCAGGGTTTTCGATCCGCATTACGGATGCAGCAATCCCGCGCGCGCGATGGTCGGTCGTGATCGTCGAGGGAAAGTCGCTCAGCAGATTGGCCGGCGTCGTTTCCGTGCCGCCACCAATTTTGGTCGTAACGTTCATGTAGGACGGGCGCGGATGGGTCGGCGGCCTTGCCCATGGTGGCGTCGAGACATAGCCATCCGGCTCGACCGTGATTTCGCGCCCGTCGTAAAAATAGGTCTCGATCCCGTCGAGAGGACCGAAGCAATGGAACAGCCACCGCGACAGGAAGTAGCCCGCAGTTCCGCCAAAACCGATCTGCGCATCCACTTCGACGCGCCCGAATGCGTAGCGACCCGGCCCTTCCTGTCCTTGGCTGGTCTGCTTGATCGCCTTGGTGTTCGGCTTGCGCTGGGAGAGCGCGCTGACGATAGCCCCGCCGACCGCGAACGCCACTGACAGAAATGTGCTGACTGATAGGCCCGCAATTGTGATTGCCGACCCGGCAAAGAAGCTCGATGTCAAGAGCGCCGCAGCCGCAGCAAGGGGCGGCATCGCATTGGCATGCGCCGTCATCGCCAGCAGCGAAGCGCCGGCAAGAAGCGCGGTTTTGATACGCATCAGACGGCCCAGGCTTTCAGGATCGTGTGGCGGCGAAGTCCGATCATGCGCACCCCACCTCTGCCCGGATCCTCATTGGCCTGCCACCGGAAGCATCCGATCTGCCCGTCCGCGAAAATGCAGCCGATCTGGCCGAACTTGCTGGTCAGGATGACACCGATCGAACCGAGTGGAGGGCTTTCGGTATCTGGGAGTTCTTCAAGCCCGGCGGCCCGCGCGACACGCTCCCAGACCTTGACCAGCCGGCCGTCGCGGTCGATCATGGCGCGCATTTCAGTCTCATCGCCATAGACAGGCCAGTCGAACTCGGTTCCCCGCTCGTTCACCACCCATTGCGCCGGCCAGACCG
>JAQSDT010000201.1 GCA_029946075.1 bacterium
ACACCCAGTCGCTGCACACCAACGCGCTCGACGAGGCGCTGGCGCTGCCGACCGACTTCTCGGCCCGCATTGCCCGCAACACGCAGCTGTTCCTGCAGCAGGAAAGCGGCACCAACCGCATCATCGACCCCTGGGGCGGCTCCTATTACGTCGAACGGCTGACGCGCGATCTCGCGGCGAAAGCGTGGGGCCACATCCAGGAGGTCGAGGCGCTCGGCGGCATGGCGAAGGCCATCGAAGCCGGCGTGCCGAAACTGCGGATCGAGGAGGCTTCCGCCAAGACGCAGGCGCGGATCGACGCCGGACGGCAGGCCGTGATCGGCGTCAACAAGTTCAAGCCGGTCAACGAAGCCGCGATCGACGTGCTCAAGGTCGAAAACTCCACCGTGCGGCGGCTGCAGATCGACAAGCTGAAGCGGTTGCGCTCTGAGCGCGTCGAGAAGGACGTCGAGGCGGCGCTTGCCGCGCTGACGCGCAGCGCCGGCGAAGGCAACGGCAACCTGCTGGCGCTCGCCATCGATGCCGCGCGCGCCAAGGCGACCGTCGGCGAAATTTCGGACGCGATGGAAAAGGTGTTCGGGCGTCACCGCGCCGAAATCAAATCCATCACCGGCGTCTACAAGCGGGAGGCGTCCTCCATGTCCAACCGGGTCGAGAAGGTGCAGGAACTGATCGATGCGTTCGAGAATGCCGAGGGCCGCCGCCCCCGCATCCTCGTCGCCAAGATCGGCCAGGACGGTCACGACCGCGGCCAGAAGGTGATCGCCTCGGCCTTCGCCGACGTCGGCTTCGACGTCGACATCGGGCCGCTGTTCGCCACCGCCGACGAGGCGGCGCGGCAGGCGGTCGAGAACGACGTGCATATCCTCGGCGTATCGTCGCTGGCCGCCGCGCATCTCACCGCGGTGCCGGAGCTCAAGGCCGCGCTGAAGAAGCACGGCCGCGAGGACATCATGATCATCATCGGCGGCGTGGTGCCGCCGCAGGACTACGACGCCCTGTATAAAGCCGGCGCCGAAGCGATCTTCCCGCCCGGCACCGTGATCTCGGATGCCGCCGAGGAGCTGATCCACAAGCTGAATGTCCGGCTCGGCCACAGCAGCGAGGCGGCGGAGTAGCCCGCCGCATCGTCACATCTTCCAGGGGCATTTCAGTGCTTCGCGTTCGATCGTCGAGTCGGTTCGATTGATGTTTGCGACCGGCTCGCTGTTTTGCGCCACACTCGCAATTGCCCCCGCGGCCTCATCGAACCGCATGCGGGTGCCTATTTCATCGCCACCGATCGCGGCCACCCGATTCCCGGGCACGCGAATGCCCTGCGACAGGCGTTTGCGCACAGTCCATTTCAGCAATTGGTAGCGCTACCTTGCGAGCACAGGGCAAAGTTGGCTAGATTGCGCGCCATCACAAGAGCGCCCGATCGTCACGGGCGCCGCAGGGAGGATATTCATGTCCAAAAAAATCACGCGCCGCGCCTTTGCGGCATCTTCCGCAGCCGCTGCCGCCGTCGCAGGCTTTGGTTTCAAGCCCGCCCTGGCGCAGGCCTATCCGGCCCGGCCGGTGACCGTGATCGTGCCCTGGGGTGCCGGCGGCGGCACCGATGCGACTGCGCGCATCGTCGCGGCCCTGCTGGAGAAAGACCTCGGCCAGCCCTTCAACGTCGTCAACCGCACCGGCGGCTCCGGCGTGGTCGGCCATTCCGCGATCGCGACCGCCCAGCCGGACGGCTACACCATCGGCATGCTGACGGTGGAAATCTCGATGATGCATTGGCAGGGGCTGACCGAACTGGCGCCGAAAAGCTACACACCGCTGGCGCTGATGAACGAAGATCCGCCCGGCATCCAGGTTCCTTCCGGATCGCCCTACAAGACCGTGAAAGAACTCGCCGACGCCATCAAGGCGGCGCCTCCCGGCAAGATGAAGGCCTCGGGCACCGGCCAGGGCGGCATCTGGCATCTGGCGCTGGTCGGATGGATGCAGGCCATGGGTCTGGCGCCGAACCACGTCGCATGGGTGCCGTCGAACGGCGCCGCGCCCGCCATGCAGGACCTTGCGGCCGGCGGTCTCGACCTCACCACCTGCTCGGTGCCGGAAGCCCGCGCCATCATCGAGGCCGGCAAGGCGCGCAGCCTTGCGCTGATGTCCTCGACGCGCAACCCGGCCTTCCCCGACGTGCCGACGCTGAAGGAAGCCATGGGCATCGACTACGCCACCGGCGCCTGGCGCGGTATTGCCGGCCCGAAGGGCCTGCCGGCCGACGTCGCCACCAAGCTCACCGCGTCGCTGAAGAAGGTTTTCGAGTCGAAAGACTTCAAGGACTTCATGGGCAACCGCGGTTTTGGAACGGTGTGGGGCGATGCCGCGCAGTTCGAGAGCTTCATGGACAAGGGTGACGCCGCGATGGGCGTCGCGATGAAGGCCGCCGGTCTGTCCAAGGCCTGATTTTCCAAAGGCCTGATCGAACATCATCGGCTGACATCGGCGGGGTTTGTCCATGCGTCTTCCCGATCGCGTGACGGGATTGTTTCTCGTTGGCCTCGGTGCGGCTGCCGCCTATGGCGGCTGGCTGTTGCCGAATGTGCCCGGCCAGCCGGTCGGGCCCAACGTGTTTCCGCTGGTGATCGGAATAGGGCTCGCCCTGTGCGGGCTCGCCATCGCGTTCGGGATCGGTCACTCCTTCGAAGAAGAGGAAGAGTTGATCCCGGTCGAGGGCGGTCAGCCGCCCTCGGCTCCGCCCGGCAAGCTCTATGGCCTGCGCGCCCTGCTGCCGCCGGCGCTGCTGTTGTTCTACGTGGCGGCCGCCGACAGACTCGGTTTCATCATCACCGCCGGGCTGATCGTTTTCGTGACGTCGACCGCGCTCGGCGCCCGCTGGAAGCTGTCGCTGCCGCTCGCGGCGCTGGCGCCGATCGGTGTCCATCTGATCTTCTCCAAATTGCTGCGCGTGCCGCTGCCCGCGGGGCTGCTGCCGATGCCCTGGTGACCGATGCTCAAAACCCTGATTGAAGCGTTCGCGCTCATTTCCACCTGGGAAGTCATCATCGCGATGTTCGCGGCCTCGGTGTATGGCCTCGTCATCGGCTCGCTGCCCGGCCTGTCGGCGACGATGGCAACCGCGCTATTGGTCCCCGTCACGTTTTACCTGTCGCCGATCGCCGCAATCGCCACCATCGTCGCTGCCTCGACGATGGCGATCTTCTCCGGCGACATCCCCGGCGCGCTGCTGCGCATTCCCGGCACCCCGGCCTCGGCGGCCTATGCGGACGAAGCCTATGCGATGACGCGCAAGGGCGAGGCCGAACTGGCGCTCGGTGCCGGCGTCTGGTTCTCCGCGATCGGCGGCATCGCCGGCACGCTCTCGCTAATGATCCTGGCGCCACCGCTGGCCGAAATCGCGCTGTCGTTCTCGACCTTCGAATATTTCTGGCTGGCCCTGCTCGGCCTGATGTGCGCCACGCTGGTGGCGCGCTCTTCGCCGGTGAAGGCCATCGCCGGCATGTTCCTCGGCCTGCTGGTGTCCTGCGTCGGCATTGAAAATCCCGGCGGCGTGCCGCGCTTCACCTTCGGGATGACCGATTTGTTCGGCGGCATCGAGCCGATCCCGGCGCTGGTCGGCGTCTTCGCCGTGGCACAGGTGATGCGCGCGATGCTGACGCCGGAACCGCCGCCGATTCCCAAGCGCAAGTTCGGGAGCATCATGGCGGGCCAGTGGCTGCTCACCAAAAAATACCACTGGCAGATGACGCGCGGGAACGTCATCGGCATCATCATCGGCGTGCTGCCGGGCGCCGGCGCCGACATGGCCGCCTGGGTCAGCTATGCCATGTCAAAGCGATTTTCGAAGGAGCCCGAGAAATTCGGCACCGGCCATGTCGAGGGCCTTGTCGAGGCCGGTGCCAGCAACAATGCCAGCATCGCCTCGGGCTGGGTGCCATCGCTGCTGTTCGGTATTCCCGGCGACACCATCGCGGCGATCGCGATCGGCGTGCTCTACATGAAGGGGCTGAACCCCGGCCCGACGCTGTTCACCGAAAAAGCGTCGAGCATGTATGCGATCTATTTGATGTTCATCATCGCCAACATCATCATGATTCCGCTCGGCATCGTCATGATCCGGCTGGCGAGCTACGTGCTGCGCGCGCCGCGCTCCAGCATCATGCCGATCATCATGCTGTGCTGCGCGGTCGGCTCGTTCGCCATCGGTAACAACATGTTCGGCGTCGTCACCGTCGCGACCTTCGGGATCATCGGTTATGTCATGGAAGAAAACGGCTATCCGGTCGCCGCGATGGTGCTCGGTATCGTGATGGGCACCATGATCGAGCAGAGTTTTGTGACCTCGCTGATCAAATCCGACGGCAACATCCTGCCGTTCTTCGAGCGGCCGATTGCCGCGATCCTGGCCGCCGCAGCGATCGGTGCGCTGGCATGGCCGCTGCTGGTATGGATCTGGCGCCGGATCAAGCCGGCGGTCCCTGCTGCACAAGTCCGCTGAAGCCCCCTCGCCTGCCCGGCGCGACCGTTGTAAACCAAGGCATGAACCCGCCGAAGACCGTCTCTGCCGACATCGACAAACTAGCCAAGGATCTCCGCTCCGGCCACCGCGCGGCGCTGGCGCGCGCGATTACGCTGATCGAGAGCCGCCGCGGTGACCATCAGGCGGCGGCCCGCGACCTCGTACAGGCGCTGCTGCCGGACACCGGCAGCGCCGTCCGGGTCGGCATCACCGGCTCGCCCGGCGTCGGCAAATCAACCACCATCGACGCGCTCGGCATGTTCCTGATCGAGCGGGGCCACAAGGTCGCGGTGCTGGCGGTCGACCCGTCCTCGGCCCGCACCGGCGGCTCGATCCTCGGCGACAAGACCCGAATGGCGCTGCTCGCGAATTCCGACAATGCCTTCATCCGGCCCTCGCCGTCCTCGGGCACGCTCGGCGGGGTCGCGGCGAAAACCCGGGAAGCGATGCTGCTCTGCGAGGCCGCCGGCTTCGACGTGGTACTGGTAGAAACCGTCGGCATCGGCCAGTCCGAGACGGCGGTCTGCGACATGACCGATTTTTTTCTCGCGCTGATGCTGCCCGGCGCCGGCGACGAATTGCAGGGCATCAAGAAGGGGCTGGTCGAACTCGCCGACATGATCGCGATCAACAAGGCCGACGGCGACAACATCAAGCGCGCCAATCTGGCGGCAGCCGAATATCGCGGCGCGCTGCATATCCTCTCGCCCCGCTCCGAGCACTGGCATCCGCCGGTGCTGACCTATTCGGCACTGACCGGCACCGGCATGGATACGCTGTGGCAGAAAATCCTCGACCACCGCACCGCCATGAAAGCCTCGGGCGAATTCGCCGGCCGCCGCCGCGAGCAGCAGGTGAAATGGATGTGGTCGATGCTGGAACAGCGGATGATGGCGCGGCTGCGCGCCGATCCCTCGATTCGCGCCAAGGTAAAGAAGACCGAGGCTGAAGTCGCCGACGGGCGCATCACACCCGCGGTCGCTGCCGAGCAGATCGCGGAGTGGCTGCAGTGAGCGACAAGCTCCGCATCCTCGTCACAGGTTTTGGCGCGTTTCCCGGCGCGCCCTGTAATCCGACGCAGCCGCTGGTGGCACGGCTC
>JAQSDT010000202.1 GCA_029946075.1 bacterium
CGATCGCCGCAAGGCGGCCTGGCTCTATCTGCAGTTCATCACCTCCAAGACGGTGTCGCTGAAGAAGAGCCATGTCGGTCTCACGTTCATCCGCGAGTCCGATATCTGGGACAAGTCGTTCACCGAGCGTGCGCCGAAGCTCGGTGGCCTGATCGAGTTCTACCGTTCGCCCGCGCGCGTGCAGTGGACCCCGACCGGCAACAACGTGCCTGACTATCCGAAGCTCGCGCAATTGTGGTGGCAGAACATCGGCGATGCGTCGTCCGGTGCGAAGACGCCGCAGGCGGCGATGGATGCGCTGGCCGCAGCCCAGGACTCGGTGCTGGAACGTCTCGAGAAGTCGGGCGTGCAGAAGGAGTGCGGTCCGAAGCTGAACAAGAAGGAGACCGCCGAATTCTGGTTCGCCAAGTCCGAGAAGGACGGCAACGTCGCTCCCCAGCGCAAGCTGGCGAACGAGAAGCCGAAGGGCGAAACCGTCGACTACGACACCCTGGTGAAGTCGTGGCCGGCCACGCCCCCGAAGCGGGCGGAAGCGAAGTGACATCGTAGATGTCTTGGCCGGGCTAAAGCGCGAGGCGCGTCTTCGCGCTAGATGACCCGGCCATCCACGGAGAGTGATGCAAACAAGCGAAAGGCCGGGAGCAATCCCGGCCTTTTTTCTTGCCGCCGTCATTGCGAGCGAAGCGAAGCAATCCATTTTACGGCTTGCTGAACTATGGATTGCTTCGTCGCTGTCGCTCCTCGCAATGACGTGGAGAGATCTGTGTATCCTACTCCGCCGCCTGCGCAGCCCCGAGCGTCGGATAGTCCGTATATCCCTTGGCGCCGCCGCCGTAGAACGTCGCCTTGTCGGGCGCGTTCAGCGGTGCGCCCTGCTTCAGGCGCTCGACGAGGTCGGGGTTGGAGATGAACGGCTTGCCGAACGCGATCAGGTCGGCGGCGTTGGCGTCGAGCACCTTGTTGGCGAGATCGAGATCGTAGCCGTTGTTGGCGATGTAGGTCTGCCTGAAGCGCTTGCGCAGGCTCGCATAGTCGAACGGCGCGATGTCGCGCGGGCCGCCGGTGGCACCTTCGATGACGTGGATATAGGTCAGCTTCAGCGCGTTGAGCCCATCCACGATATGATCGAACAGCGGCTGCGGATTTGAATCGCTGACATCGTTGGCGGGCGTCACCGGCGAAATCCGGATACCGGTGCGGTCGGCGCCGGCGACGGCGGCAACCACCTTCGAAATCTCCAGCATCAGTTTTGCGCGGTTCTCGATCGAACCGCCGTAGGCATCGGTGCGCTTGTTGGTGCCGTCCTTGGCGAACTGGTCGAGCAGATAGCCGTTGGCGCCGTGGATCTCGACGCCGTCGAAACCGGCGGCCAGCGCGTTCTCGGTACCGCGTTTGAAGTCTTCGATGATGCCGGGAATTTCCGACAGCTCAAGCGCGCGCGGCTCGGAAATATCGGTGAAGGTGCCGTTGACGAAGGTCTTGCCCTTGGCGCGGATCGCCGACGGCGCGACCGGCTTGCCGCCGTTCGGCTGCAATGAATCATGCGAGACGCGGCCGACGTGCCAGAGCTGGATATAGATGTGGCCGCCCTTTTCGTGCACGCCGTCGGTGATCTTGCGCCAGCCCGCGACCTGCTCCTTCGAATAGATGCCGGGGGTGTCCTGATAACCCTGGCCCTGCTGCGAGACCTGGCTTGCCTCCGTAATGAGCAGACCGGCGGAGGCGCGCTGCCCGTAATAGTCGATCGCGAGCGGGGACGGCACGAAGCTCGGCGGGATCGCGCGGTTGCGGGTGAGCGGCGCCATCGCGACGCGGTTCTGCAGCGTAATCGGGCCAAGCTTGTAGGGCTCGAACAGTTTGGAGTGGCTCATGTCGGGGATTTCCGGATGGATTGAAGATAGGGAACAGTTGGGCATTGCGTCGGATTGCGCAATCCCCCAGCCATTCGCGCCGTGCAGGCTAGCTGCGCACAATCCTGCTTAGCCGCGCACGATTCCTGCCATGTGTCCGGCGTCGAGGAACAGCGTGTGTGCGTTGACGTAGGAAGATTCATTCGAAATCAGGAACAGCGCAGCATAGGCGACCTCCCAGCCGGTGCCCTGACGGCCGAACGGCACCGTCAGCGCGCGATCGGCCCGGCGGCGGCTGGCGTCGCGGCCCATCGGTGAGTCGATAAATCCGGGCGCGATCACATTGCACCGAATGCCCTTGTCCTCGCCGGCGCGGGCAATCGCGCGGCCGAGCGAAATCTGCGCGGCCTTGGAGGATTCATAGGCGGGGTTGCGGCCATTGGCGCGCTGGCTCGCCATCGACGAGGTCAGCGTGATCGCGCCGCCCGGCGCCATCACTTCCAGCGCCTTCTGCGCGAACAGCATGTGGCTGCGCACGTTGACGGCGTAGTCCCTGTCCCAGGCCTCCGCGGTCATCTTCGGCAGCGACAGTCCGGAGGAAATCCCGACATTGAGCGCGAGGCCGTCGAGCCCGCCGAGCTGCTTCGTACAGCGTTCGATCGCCGGGCCGATCGCCGCGACGTCGGAGGCATCGACGACATCGGTAAATGCCCTGCCGCCTTCGCTGGTGATTTGCTTCACCGTATCGTCGGCCGCTTGCCTGTTGATGTCGACGCAGGCGACATGCGCGCCCTCGCGCGCGAACAACACCGCCATCGCGCGGCCATTGCCGATCGGCGGCTCGGCGTCGACGATGTTGCGCTGGCCCGCGCCGACCACGATGATGCGGCGGCCGGCAAGACGGCCGTGGCTTTTGGCGAGCCCCAGCGTTTCCGCATGCAGCGAGGCGGAGGGATCGAGCGCTTTCGGGGCTTGGGTGGTGGTGGACATCGGTGCGGGCTCCCTGACTTTCTTGATTGTCAGGAGCCTTACCACGTCGTCGCGAGCGAGGCGATGTGTCCTCGCTCGCGAAGATGGTGTGCTTATTTCACGCCAAGGAAATCCCGCTTGCCGATCTCGACGCCGTTGTGGCGCATAATGCCGTGGGCGGTCGCGGCGTGGAAGTAGAAGTTCGGGAAGGCGAAGTTGACGAGATATTGCGCGCCCTTCATCGTCATGGTGTTGGTCGGCCCGACCGGGAACGTCACCTCGCGGGTATCGCCGCCATCGAACTGCGCCGGCTTGAACGACTTCACATAGTCGGTGACCTTGGCGATGCGCTGCTGCAATTCCTCAAAACTCTTTTCGGTGTCCGGCGTCGTCGGCACCTCGCTGCCGGTCAGCCGCGCGCAGGTCTTTGCGGCGAAGTCGCACACCGTCTGCACCTGCCGGGTCAGCGGAAACATGTCGGGATAAAGTCGCGCGTTGAGCAGCACGTCGGGCTGGATGTTTTTCGCCTTGCAATGCGCTTCGGCCTTGGCGAGCAGCCCGGAGAGGGCGCCGAGGGTCTGCAGGAAAGCCGGAACGGTGACGTCGTAGAAAGCCATGTGATGCTCTTTTCGTGATGTGGAAACGCCTCAAGACGATGAGGTGTTTCCGACATGGGCGCTGAAACGGAAAATTCAACGCTTGGGGAGGTGGGATCGCAGTCAAATATTCCGGCCGTCGTCGCCCGGTTTAACCGGGCGATCCAGTATTCCAGAGACGCTCATGATTGAATCGATGAGCCGCGGCGTACTGGATTCCCCGCTTTCGCGGGGAATGACAGCTATTGCTGGGCTCAGTTCGTCGCGCCCTGCCGCGGCCCGCCGCGCATCCGCGCCAGCAATTCGGCGGTCGGCCAGGAATCCGCCGGCAGGCCGTATTTCACCTGCATCGTCTTCACCGCGGTGCGGCTGAGTTGCCCCATGATGCCGTCGACCTTGCCGACATTGAATCCGGCGCGCACCAGGAGCTGCTGCAATTCCTTCAGCTCGTTGAGCGGCAATTGCGCCACCGGCGTCGCCGGCTGCCGCATCGGCGCCGCGCCGGCGATCCGCGCCGCGAGATAGCCCGCGGTGGTCGAATAGATCAGCGAGTTGTTCCACTCGGTATAGGCCGCGAAATTCGCATAGGCCAGAAACGCCGGCCCGGTGCGCCCCATCGGCAGCAACAGCGACGCGGGCAGATCGTCGTTCGGCAGCGGCTTGCCGTCGGGATAGGTGACGCCGAGCTGCGCCAGTCTGGCGCGCGGGATCTTCACCGTGAGGTCGGCCTGCTCCCACGGAAAGTTTGGTGGTGCGCGCACTTCCTGCAGCCACGGCTCGCCGCGCCGCCATTTCAGTCCGGTCGCGATGTAATTGGCGGTCGAGCCGATCACGTCGGGCACGCTGCTCAGCAGATTGCGATGGCCGTCGCCGTCATAATCCACCGCATAGGTGAAATAATGCGTCGGCAGAAATTGCGTCTGGCCGAGTTCGCCGGCCCATGAGCCGATCATCTGCTCCGGCGTGAGGTCGCCGCGGTCGATGATCTTCAATGCGGCGATGGTTTCCTTCTGGAACATCTCGGAGCGGCGGCAGTCATAGGCCAGCGACACCAGCGAGGGCAGCGTATGCAGCTTGCCGAGCTCGGCGCCAAAGCTGCTTTCCAGGCCCCAGAATGCGGCGATCACCGCCGGCGGCACGCCATATTCCTTCTCGGCGCGGGCGAAGGCGGCCGCATGCATCTTGATCCGCGCCTGCGCGTTCCTGGCCGCGCCTTCGGACGCGCGGTTTTTGGCAAATTCGGTGAAGATCGCGCCGAACGCGCGCTGGCCGCGGTCGCGGTTGACGATGCTCTGGTCGTAGACGAGGTAGCTGGAGGCCGCCGCCAGCGCGCGCTGCGACACCCCGGCCGCCACCGCCTGCTGCTTGAGGTCGGCGAGGAAGCGGTCGAACGACATGCCGTTGTGGCACGCCGCCGCACGCGGCGAGGGCGTGCCGGCGACTGGCGGCTGGCCCGGGACCGGTCGCGGCGCCGCGGGAGTTGCAGGCGCAGGCCGGGCAGGGGCGGGCCGCATCGGTGCAGGGGCTGGCTGGGCGAATACGCTGGACGACAGGATCAGGGATGCCGCGGCAACAGGCAGAAATCGGGAAAGGAGCATCAATGGTCACCAGCATGAGGAACCGTAGGGTGGGCAAAGCGAAGCGTGCCCACCGTGGCAAGCACGGAACTTGATGGTGGGCACGTCGCTACGCTCCTTTGCCCACCCTACAAGACCCTCGCCTCGGTGCAATCCGCCGCCGCAAGCCCCACGGCGCGCATGGGAGCCTGCCGCTTGCACCCGAACTGGCAGGCTGTTCCAACCGCCCCCTGCCGTGTAGAGTCATTCGATACTGCCGGGCCACGATAAGGCCGTCGTCCATATGGGGCGGGCAGCAAAATGGGAGATGGCGGAAGACCATGACGGAACTCCGATATTTGGCGCCGGGTTCGCTTGATGAAGCGATTGGCGCGTACGCCGCGGCGGGCAGTGCCGCGCGCATCCTGGCCGGCGGCACCGATCTTCTGGTGCAAATGCGATCCGGCATCCTCAAGCCCGGTGTCATCGTCGACATCAAGAAAATCCCCGAGATGACCACGATCGAGCAGGCCGCCGATGGTGGTTTTCGCATCGGCGCGGCGGTCTCCGGCATGGCGCTGCATGACCACGAGCGTTTCGGCAAGGTCTGGCCCGGCGTGCTCGAAGCCATCAAC
>JAQSDT010000203.1 GCA_029946075.1 bacterium
GCTTCACGATGATCCCCGAAAGCACCCGCCGCGTGATCCGTTTTCGTCACGCCGGCCAACACATCCACGCGCCGACGGCGGCATTGATCTATCAGTTCAGCGAAGTGCTGGCGGGACGGCAGACGCGGGTCGCGGAACTGGAACAGCCGGTGTTCGCCTGGAAGTGACCCCCTCGTCATTGCGAGCGGAGCGAAGCAATCCATGGCTCGGCATAACGGATAGATGGATTGCTTCGTCGCTACGCTCCTCGCAATGACGGAACTTCATGCGAGTTGCCTTGCGCGCGTTTGCTGTTTCAGCGACGATGCCAGCGCAACAACAAGAACAGTCCCGGGAGCTCGCCCATCATGCCGATCTGGAAAACATGGTTTTGCGCCGCGGCAACCATCGCGGTGACGTTCGGCGCGGCGCACGCGCAGACCTTCCCGGCGCGTCCGATCACGCTCGTCATTCCCTTTGCGCCGGGCGGCAGCACCTCGATCGTCGGGCGTGGCATTGCCGACAAGATGAGCGAACTGCTCGGCGAGAAGGTCGTGGTCGATAATCGCCCCGGCGCCGGCGGCACGGTCGGCACCAAGGCGGTGGCGAAAAGCGATCCCGACGGTTACACGCTGCTGCTCGGTTACACCGGCACGCTCGCGATCGGCCCTTCGCTCTTCAAGAATCCCGGCTACGATCCGCGCAGGGATTTCGCGCCGATCGGCATGATCGGCAACGCGCCGAATTCGCTGGTGGTCAATCCGTCGTTTCCCGCCAAAACCGTCGCCGAGCTGATCGCCTACGCGAAAGCCAATCCGGACAAGGTCAATTTCGGTTCGGCCGGCGCCGGCACCGCCAGCCACATCACCGGCGAATATTTCGCCCGCGCCGCCGGGATCAAGCTGGTGCACATCCCCTATAAGGGCACCGGCCCGGCGCTGACGGATCTCCTCGGCGGCCACATCCCGATGGCATTCGCGCCGATCCCGGCCTCGCACGCTAACGTCGCCGCCGGCAAACTCCGCGCACTTGCCGTCACCAGTACCGCCCGCTCGGGGTTGCTGCCCGATGTGCCGACCTTGATCGAAAGCGGCCTCGCCGGCTTCGACGCCTCGCTCTATTACGGCCTCGCCGCGCCCGCCGGCACCCCGCGTCCCGTCATCGAGAAGCTCAACAAGGTGCTGCGCGAGGCGCTCGCCTCCGACGAGGTGAAGCGGCAGCTCGGCAATGACGGCACCGACATCACCCCGGGTTCGCCGGAAGATTATGCCGACTTCATCGACAAGGACGAGAAGAAGTGGGCGCTGCTGGTGAAGTCCAGCGGCGTCGAGCAGGAATAGGGCGCGAAAAGTCGCGGCCTTTCGGGGCTGACTTCGGGCCTGCGCTTGCTACAACGGACCAATGCGCTTGCCATTGATTCGCTTCGGTTCCGGATTTGCCGCCCTCGCGCTGCTTGCTGGCGCGTCGCCTGCCGTGGCGATCGAGGAACTGTCGCCCGCGACATCCGATGCGATGGCGCAGGCGGCGCCGCCACAGGCTGTCGCGGAGTACCGCCGCAAGCTCCGGGAATATCAGGAAGCGCGCGCCGCCTTCGACGAGGAAGCCGGCGCCTATTGGGCGTCGATTTCGGAAAAGCGAAAGGTGCGCAATGCCAAGCGACGCGATCGCCAGGCCATTACGATTGACGATTATGTGCTGACGCAGGCGCCGCTCTACGAGGGGCCGAAGAAGCCGGTCAATCCGGAGCCGGAAGAGGACAAGCCCGGGCGCGAGCGCAAGCCGCTGCCGGTCGTCGCGGATTTCCTGAAAGCTGCCGCCGAGCAGTTCCAGTTCTCGCCGCAGCGCGCTTCCGAAATCGAGTTCAAGCGCGCTTATGCCCGCTACGCGATCGCCTCGGGCCTGACCAAAGAGCAGGCGGTGCGCGTCTATTCGTTCGAGACCGGCGGCAACGGCAATTACGACATGCAGTCGGGACTCTCCTCGAAGCCGGGCTCGCGCGCGATCTCGACCGCGATCGGCTACAACCAGTTGCTCACCACCAACAGCGTCGAGCTGATGGCCGAGCAGGGCCATGAGCTGATCAAGGAGCTGGCCGCGAAGGCCGCCGCGTCGTCCGGCGCGCAGCGCAAGGCGATGGATCACAAGCTCGCGGTGCTGAAGAAGATGGTGGCGTTCGCCAAGTCCGTGCCGGACACCTGGTCCGAGCACGAGAAGCTCGCCAACACGCCGCAGGGCTGGGCGGTGCATGCTGCCGTGCTCGACATCGATATCGGCCCGATGCTGCAGACCCACAAGCTGCTGACATCGGTGCACTTCGCCCGCGCCAAGGGCTACAACCGCCCGCTCTCGGCGGCCGAACTCGAGATGATGAACCTGACCGGTGACGGCACTGGGCTCGACATGGTGACGATGCCGCAGGCGATGCGCGAGCGGGTGCCGACCTCGAATTTCTTCCAGCGCGGCGGCTACGAGCGCAATCCGGTCGCGATCCGCCACAACACGGTGGCGAAGCTGCTGGCGGTGACCGACGAGCGAATGGATTTCAACAGCGGCAAGCCCGGCGCGAAAGAACTGGCGTCGGTGTTTTAGCTCTCGCGTCGTCCCGGCCAAGCGAAGCGCGAGCCGGGACCCATAGCCAACGCTCCCGTAATTGCGCCGAGACGTTTGCCAGGCTGCCCCAAGACGGGCCGCGGCGTATGGGTCCCGGCGTACGCCGGGACGACGTGCAGGAAAAATCAATTCGTCCCGAACATGAACTTGCCGTCGCCCTCGAGATAGGGGCCGCTGCGCATATAGAGCTGGCCGTTCTGGCCGATGAAGAACAGCGTGCCCTTCGGCACCTTCTTGGCGCCCTTCAGCAGCGTGCCGGCGTTGTTGGTACCCATTTTGTAGGACAGCGTCTTGCCGTCCTTGCCGTAGGCGTAGCCCATGTCCTGCTTCAGCTCCCACGGCGTCGCCTGTGCAAATGCCGCGGTCGAAAGCCCCGTCAGCGCGGCTGCCACCAAAATCGTCTTTGTCGAAATGCGCGTCATCGTCATCCTCCCCGCGGCCTCTCGGCCTCAGCTCCAAATCTGCTGTCCCGTTTCTGAACAAATCACGAACGGCATCGCGTCGTCAATCGGCAGCTTCGACGCATCACGCCGCTCTGGAGAGTTTGTGATTTCCCGCAGCCCGCTTGGCGACTATGTTCCGGTTTCCGGCTACAACCGCATTGCGAAAAAAGCTGATAGGGATGATTCGGATGAACCATGTCATGAAAACCGTTCTGGGTGCTGCGCTGTCGATCATGACGCTGGCTTCCGCGGCGCAGGCCGACGATTTCAAGCTTTCCCAGAACCAGCGGATTTCCTGCAGCCGGGGGCTGTCGCCGGGCAAGCTCAATACGGCAACGTGCAAGTCATACGCCTATATCTTCAACACCAGGACGTCGGAATATTATCGCTGTCAGGTGTCGCTGGCGCTGACGCGCGACAACAAGGAAGTCATCAACGTGCAGGCCGACGGCAATTGCGCCAAGAAGCCCCGCATCTTCGACGCCGATTCCAGCTATTCGTTCGACGCCACCGAAACCGAGCCGCCGAACACCAACTCGTTCTTCGGTACCGGCGGCTATGCGATCTGGGCCAGCGACAACAAGGCGCTGAAGGCGCGCGGCTGCATCATCATCTCGTCCGGCCTCGGCTCCGACATTTCGAAATGCATCGACATGAAGTTCGAGTAGTCAGGCTCGCTCTTGCGATGCCTGGGCTCGCCCTTGCGATGCCTGGGTTCGCTTGCGATACCCGGCCGGACGTTTTCGGCTTCGGCTACTCCGGCTTGATGCCGGCGAACTTTGCGACCTTGCCCCATTTCTCGGTTTCGGCCAGCACATAGGCCTGCATGTCCGCGGGCGAACCGCCGGCGGGCTCCGCACCGAGCTTGCGCAGCCGCGCGATGCCGTCCTCGGTCTTGAGGAACCTGTCGACACTGGCGTTGAACTTCTCGATGATCTCCTTCGGCGTCTTCGCCGGTGCGCCGAGCGTGAACCAGGACGACGCCTCGTAGCCGGGCACGCCGGCCTCCGCGACGGTCGGCAGGTCAGGCAATCCCTGCCAGCGCTTCGCCGAGGACACCGCGAGCGGGCGGATCTGACCCGCCTCGGCAAACGGCTGCGACGCGGGCAGATTGTCGATCGTCAGATGGACGCGGCCGGCGATCAGATCGGTCAGCGCAGGAGCGCTGCCCTTGTAGGGCACGTGGGTCATTTCGACGCCGGTCATCGACTTGAACAGTTCGGTCGAGACGTGCGCGGTGCTGCCGAGGCCGGGCGTGCCGTAGAACAGTTCGCCGGGCTTCGATTTGGCGTAGGCGATCAGTTCGGCGATGGATTTGACCGGCAGCGCATTGGTGACCGAGCAAAGGTTCGGCACCCGCGCGATGATGATGACCGGCGCGATGTCGTTTGCCTGGTCGTAGTTCATGTTCTTGAACACGAACTGGTTGATGGCGTGTGTGCCGGGCGTTCCCACCACGAAGGTATAGCCGTCGGGTTCGGCCTTGGCGACGAAGTCGGCCGCGATGTTGCCGCCGGCCCCGGTCTTGTTTTCGACGATGAACTGCTGGCCGAATTCTTCCGAAACCTTGGCCGCGACGACCCGCGCCAGAATGTCGGTGGTGCCGCCGGCCGCAAAGGGAACGACGAGCTTGACCGGCCGGGTCGGCCATTGCTCGGCGGCGTGCGAGCGTCGCGGCAGCAGCGAGATGCCGCCGAGGGCGGCGGCGCCCTTCAGAACGGTGCGGCGGGAGGTCATCAGCTTCGTGGTCATCGACGGTATCTCCTGAAATTTGCGCGGACCGTATGCGCTAAGTCCGGCCGCTGCCACCCTCGTCCGGCGCATGCCGCAATGTCTCCGGCATCATGGCGCAGAAACCGATTGGGCCCGCGCCTGCGACAGCGGCGAGGAAAAGAAACGCCGCGCTGCAGCCGGCCTTGACGGTGATGATACCGGCGGCGTTCCCCAAAATGAAAGGCCGCGAGACCCTCAGGGGGCCGCGGCCTTCAATCTCTCAGGATCGGGCGAAGGGCCTACTTGCCGATGCCCTTTTCCTTGAAGTACTTCAGCGCGCCGGGATGGAACGGGATCGATGACCGCTCCTGCACCTGATTGTCGAGCGTAAAACTCTCGGCTTCCTTGTGCACGGCGACGATGTCGGCCTTCTTCTCCACCAGCGTCTTGACGATGGTGTAGGCGTCGTCGTTGCTCATCTTGTCGCCGGTGACGATCAGGTTCCAGACTTCGGTGATGGAATTGTCCTTGTCGTAGCCGGGATAGGAGCCCGCCTTGATCGTGCTCGACGTGTAGAGCTTGCCGTATTTGGCGTTCATCTTGCCTGCGAGGTCGCCGTGATCGACCAGCTTCATCTTCAGACCGGGCGTGGCGGCAAGATCGGTCACCGCGGCGGTCGGGATGCCGCCGACCCAGAAGAACGCGTCGATCTTGCGATCCTTGACGGCGTTGACGGACTCGGAAACGCCGAGGCGCTCGCGCTTCAGGTCCTTGTCCTTGTCGAGGCCGGCGGCCTCGATGACACGGAACGCCATCACTTCGGTGGCGCTGCCCGGCGATCCCGTGGAGACGCGCTTGC
>JAQSDT010000204.1 GCA_029946075.1 bacterium
ATTTGCCTGCAACTCGGCCATGCCGGCCGCAAGGGCGCGACCAAATTGATGTGGGAAGGCATGGACCGGCCGCTGGAGCAGGGCGGCTGGGACACGATCTCGGCGTCGCCGCTGCCGTACTTCCCGGACAGCCAGGTGCCTCGCGAGATGGACCGCGCCGCGATGGACCGCGTGAAGGCGGAATTCGTCGCTGCCGCGCGGCGCGGCGATACCTGCGGTTTCGACATGCTGGAGCTGCATTGCGCCCACGGCTATCTGCTGGCGAGCTTCATCTCGCCGCTGACCAACACGCGCACGGATGAGTATGGCGGCTCGCTCGCCAACCGACTGCGCTATCCCCTCGAGGTGTTCGCGGCGATGCGTTCGGCGTGGCCGGCGCCCAAGCCGATGTCGGTGCGCATCTCCGCCACCGACTGGGCCGCCGGCGGCATCACCGGCGACGATGCGGTGGCGATTGCCCGTGCCTTCGCTGAGGCCGGCGTCGATCTCGTCGATGTCTCCACAGGCCAGACCGTGCGCGACGCGCAACCGGTCTATGGCCGGATGTTCCAGACCCCGTTCTCCGAACAGGTCCGCAACGAGGCCCGTGTCGCGACCATGTGCGTCGGCAACATCACAACGGCGGATCAGATCAACACCATCCTCGCCGCCGGGCGTGCCGACCTGGTCGCGCTCGGCCGGCCGCATCTGGTCGATCCGGCCTTCACGATGCGGGCGGCGGCCTGGTACGGGGCGTCCGATATTGCCTGCCCGCCGCAATATCTGCCCGGCAAGGAGCAGATTTTCCGCAACAGCGTGCGCGAAAAGCAGGATTTCGAGGATCTGAAAATTAAGGGTAAGCCGAAAACCCGCGCCGAGCTGAAAGCCGAGGCCACAAAGCCGCTTGCGGCCGAATAGGCCGGATGGCAGGTTCCACTGCTCCCTCGCCCCGCGCTTGCGGGGAGAGGGTAGGGGTGAGGGGTTCTCTCCGCGAGCGAAATCGCGGTGGGTGCGGTACCCCCTCACCCGGATCGCAAGGGCGATCCGACCTCGCCCCGCAAGCGGGGCGAAGTAAGAGTTAAGAGTAAAGAGTTGGAGTAACGCGCATGAAGGCGATCATCGTCGGAGGCGGCATCGGGGGCCTCACCACTGCGCTGATGTTGCGCGCCCGCGGCATCGACTGCGAGGTGTTCGAACAGTCCGACACCATCCGCGAGCTCGGCGTCGGCATCAACACGCTGCCGCACGCGATCCGCGAACTCGCCGGCCTCGGCCTGCTCGACCGGCTCGATGCCGTCGCGGTGCGTACCGACAAATTGTATTACCTGAACCGTCACGGCCAGGAAGTCTGGAGCGAGCCGCGCGGGTTCGATGCCGGCCATGACGTGCCGCAATTCTCGATTCACCGCGGCCGCCTGCAAAGTGCGATTCATCGCGCCGTCGAGGAACGGCTCGGGCCCGAGGCGATCCATACCGGTTGCCGGCTGGGCGCGTTCGCGCAGCACGAGGGCGGCGTGATCGCGCACTTCTTCGATCGCACCGGCGCCCACGTCAAAACCGCCCGCGGCGATATCCTGATCGGCGCCGACGGCATCCATTCGCGGGTGCGCGAGATGCTGTTTCCGGACGAGGGCCCGCCCTGCTGGAACGGCCTGATGCTGTGGCGCGGCGCGCGCGACTGGCCGGTGTTCCTGACCGGCCGCTCGATGATCGTTGCCGGCGGACTGCATGCCAAGGTGGTGGTCTATCCGATCGCCGAAGGCACGAGTTCTGCGACGCGGCTGACCAACTGGGCGGTGCTGGTGAAGGTCGGCGACGCCAACACGCTGCCGTCACGCCGCGAGGACTGGTCGCGGCCGGGCAAGCGCGAAGAGCTGATGCCGCATGTCGAGCGTTTCAAGGTGCCGCATGTCGACGTGCGCAGCCTGATCTCGGCGACGCCCGAATTCTACGAATATCCCTGCTGCGACCGCGATCCCTTGCCGTACTGGACCTGGGGACGCGTCACGCTGCTCGGCGACGCCGCGCATCCGATGTACCCGGTCGGCTCCAACGGCGCCTCGCAGGCGATCCTCGATGCCCGCGCACTGGCCGATGAACTGGCCCGCGCCGAACATCCGCGCCAGGCGCTGCTGGCCTATGAGCAGAAGCGCCTGCCGATGACGGCGGAGATCGTGCGCTCCAACCGCCGCGGCGGGCCCGAAGGCGTCATCGACGCCGTCGAGCAGCTCGCGCCGGATGGATTTACCGATATCGAGAAGGTGCTGAGCCACGCCCAGCGCGAGGCGATCGTGCGCGGCTATGCTTCGAAAGCCGGCTTCGCACCGCCGCCATTGGGCCTGGCCGCGGTGCGCGCCTGATTCACGCCCCCGGAGGCGGCGGCAGGAAGTGGATGTTGTGCTCGGCCGCGAGCGCGACGACGGCGTCCGGGGTCTGCTCCTTCATGTTGTGGATGCCCCAGAACAAATCGTAGAGCCGGCGCGTCGGCGATACCCAGAACAGCGATTTCGCCATCCGGCCCGACTTGTTGAAGATGCCGTGCGGCTTGCCCATCGGCAGGCGAACGAGATCGCCGGGGGTGGCCTGCGTCTCGGCACCGTCGAGGAAGAAGTCGAGCTTGCCTTCGAGGATATAGAGATACTCGTCCTGGTCCGGATGGATGTGCGGCGGCACGAATGTCTCCGGCGGAAACGTCGCGTGCCATGAGAAGGAATGCTCGGTGACGTGCTTCGGCACATAGGTCTGGCCGAGGATGCTCCAGGAAATTCCCTGGATGCCCTCGTTGGCGCGGGTGATGCCGGCGATTTCGGTCTTCATTGTTGCGTTTCCTTGTTTGCTTGTTTGGCCGTGCAATCCGCTATTTTGCCGCGCAATCCCTGGCGTAGCGGTCACCCGCATTCGAGAACACCTTCTCGACGATCTCGGTCTGGAATTTGCCGTCGGGGCGCTTGGCGACCTTGGTCAGGTAGAAATCCTGGATCGGGTAGCCGTTGTTGTTGAACTTGAAGCTGCCGCGCAGCGAGGTGAAGTCGGCCTTCCTCAGCGCCGCCGACACCGCGTCCTTGTTGCTGAGGTCGCCCTTCACCGCCTTGACGGCGCTGTCGATCAACAGAGCCGTATCGTAGCCCTGCATCGCGTAGGTGCCGGGCACGCTGTTGTAGGCGGCTTCATAGGCGGCGACGAACTTCTTGCTCTGCGGATTGTCCATGTTGGGCGCCCAGTTGGCGCCGCCGAACATGCCGACCGCGGCGTCCTGCTGCGCCGGCAGCGTCGATTCGTCGACGGTGAAGGCCGACAGCACCGGGATCTTGTCGGCAAGCCCGGCCTGCTTGTACTGCTTGACGAGGCCGACGCCCATGCCGCCCGGCATGAAGGTGAACAGCGCATCGACCTTGGACGACGAGATCTTGGTCAGCTCGACCTGGAAGTCGAGCGTGCCGAGCGGGGTGTAGCTCTCCTCGGCGATCTCGCCCTTGTAGTCGAGCTTGAATCCCGCGACCGAATCCTTGCCGGCCTGATAGTTCGGCACCAGCACGTAAAGGCGCTTGTAGCCGCGGTCCTGCGCGACCTTGCCGAGAACCTGGTGCACCTGGTCGTTCTGGTAGGAGGTCACGTAGAAATAGGGGCTGCACTCCTTGCCGGCATAGCTCGACGGTCCGGCATTCGGGCTGATCAGGAACGTCTTGCTTTCGGTGACCGGCCGGTGAACGGCCTGCAGGATGTTGGAGAAGATCGGGCCGACGACGAAGTCGACCTTCTCGCGTTCGAGCAGGCCTTTGGCCTTGGTCACGGCGCCGTCGGGCTTGAGTTCGTCGTCGACGACGATGACCTCGACGTCCTTGCCGCCCATCTTGCCGCCGAGATCCTTGATGCCGAGTTGCAGCCCGTCGCGGGATTGCTGACCGAGCACGGCGGCGGGACCGGATAACGTCGTGATGACGCCGATCTTGATTTTCTCCTGCGCGGCGGCAGGCACTGCGGCAACGCCCAGCAGGGCCACAAGTCCGGTCAGCTTCAACGACTGCTTCATGTTAACTCCTCCGTTCGGCGGCTCGCGCAGCCGAAACCCACGCCACACCAATTGCTCGAAAGCAGCTTATTCTGATGACGACGTCACCTGCAAGCTGCACGGCCCGCCATGCAAGCCGTGCGCCAATTGCTTGAACCCTAAAGAATTCTGGACAATCATCCCGCGCTGCGGTCTGTTCATCCATCCCGACCGCGCAGGCAAGATCACACCATGACTCTCGATTCAGAGACCAAGGCCGTCGAGCTCCCGGAGGACCATGGCGATGAAATCCGGCTGTGGCTGCGGCTCTTGACCTGCACCACCCTGATCGAGGGCGAGGTGCGCAGCCGCCTGCGCGAGCGCTTCGATGTGACGCTGCCGCGGTTCGACCTGATGGCCCAGCTCGACAAGGTGCCGGAAGGCATGACGTTGTCGGACGTGTCGAAACGGATGATGGTCTCGAACGGCAACGTCACGGGGCTGGTCGAGCGCCTCGTCGAGTCCGGCCATCTCGATCGCCGCACGTCCGACGTCGACCGCCGCGTGCAGGTGATCCGCCTGACCAAGGCCGGCCGTGCCGAATTCCGCAAGATGGCGGCCGAGCATGAGCTGTGGATCGCGGACATATTCAATGATTTGACGCCAAAGGACGTGCGCGAATTGATGCGCCTGCTGGCGAAGACCAAGGGCTCGGCGCAGAAATCCGCCAAGGCGCGGACCGCGTAGCCCCGATGGAGGTTCAGTTGAGTGCCGGCGTGGACTACGAGGCCGAATACAACAACCGCGCGCGCGTTCCCGAGAACCCTGCGATCATCGCGGGCTGGGCCAGCGATGCGAAGGCCTATCGCGAGGCGCACTCCTCGCGCCACACGGCGATTTCCTATGGTTCGGGCGAGCGCAACCGTATCGATCTGTTCGCGGGCGACGGCGCCGGGCCGGTCGTCGTCTTCATCCACGGCGGTTATTGGCAAGCCCTTGACGGCTCGTTCTTCAGCCATCTGGCGGCAGGCCTGAACGCCCACGGTATCGACGTCGCCGTGCCCGGTTACAATCTGTGCCCCGCCGTTTCCGTCGATGCGATCGTTGGCGAAATGCGGGCTGCCGCGCGAGCGCTTGCGAAGCTTGGACGACCGCTGGTCGTCAGCGGCCATTCCGCCGGCGGTCATCTCGCCGCCTGCCTGCTCGCGACCGATTGGCGTGCGTACGACACGTCGCTGCCTGCAGAACTGGTGACCGGGGCCTACGCGATTTCGGGCCTGTTCGACCTCCGGCCCCTGGTGGGCACGTCCATCAACAATGCGCTGAAGCTCGATGAAGCTTCCGCCGGGGCGGTGAGTCCGTTGTTCTGGAAGGCACCCGCGCGCGGCACGCTCGACGCCGTGGTGGGCGCCAACGAGAGCGCCGAATATCTGCGGCAAAGCCGCATCATCGTCGATGCCTGGGGCACGGGCATTCCGACCCGGTTTGCGACCGTTCCCGACGCCAACCATTTTACCGCGGTCGCGCCGCTGGCCGATCCCAACTCGCCGATGACGCTGCGGCTGAAGCATCTGGCCGGGCGCTAGTTCATTCCGCGCATGGTTGCCGATGGTGCTTCACC